>NZ_SUTM01000014.1:0-41016 GCF_015062935.1 Methanobrevibacter sp.
ACAGTCACATCACCAAGAACACAATCACCTGTATTAGTTACAGTAATATTAAACGCAACAGTGTCATTCACAACAACGAAATCTGTAATGTTCAAACTTACTTTTTCCACAGTCCTATTAGGATTGTACACAGTCACATTAGCAGAACTATTAGTATCATTGGTTACATTAGACCTAGCAGTAACGTTATTTACTAAAGTACCGTTAACTAAAGCTTTGAAGTAAATAGTAAATGTAGCATTAGCACCTTTGACAAGGTCATTTCCATAGAAGAAAGTCATATTGTCATCAGATGCAGTCCAATCAGCACCAACAATCTTGATAAACTCAAATTCGTCAGCATTGAATTGTTCAGTAACATTCATTTTACCTAAAGTACAATCACCAGTGTTGGTTACAGTAATATTAAACGCAACAGTGTTATCCACAACAACAAAGTCAGTAATGTTCAAGCTTACTTTTTCCACAGTCATATTAGGATTGTACACAGTCACATTAGCAGAACTATTAGTATCATTGGTTACATTAGACCTAGCAGTAACGTTATTTACTAAAGTACCGTTAACTAAAGCTTTGAAGTAAATAGTAAATGTAGCATTAGCACCTTTGACAAGGTCATTTCCATAGAAGAAAGTCATATTGTCATCAGATGCAGTCCAATCAGCACCAACAATCTTGATAAACTCAAATTCGTCAGCATTGAATTGTTCAGTAACATTCATTTTACCTAAAGTACAATCACCAGTGTTGGTTACAGTAATATTAAACGCAACAGTGTTATCCACAACAACAAAGTCAGTAATGTTCAAGCTTACTTTTTCCACAGTCATGTTAGGATTGTACACAGTCACATTAGCAGTATCATTAGTATTATTTGTTACATTGGATTTAGCAGTAACATTATTCACTAAAGTACCGTTAGTTAATGCTTTAAAGTAAACAGTGAATGTAGCATTTCCACCTTTGACAAGAGTTCCTTGATAAGTGAATACATCACCTGATTTGACCCAAACAGCCTTATCAGAATGATCAATATAACTCAATTCACCATCATCAAAGATTTCAGTAACAGTAACATTACCTAAATCACAATCACCAGTGTTGATTACAGTAATATTAAACGCAACAGTATCATTAACAATGACAAAGTCAGTAACGTTTAAACTTACTTTCTCAACAGTCATGTTAGGACTGTAAACAGTCACATTAGCAGTGTCATTAGTATCATTTGTTACATTAGATCTTGCAGTAACATTGTTTACTAAAGTACCATTAGTCAATGCTTTAAAGTAAACAGTAAATGTTGCATTTCCACCTTTGACAAGAGTTCCTTGATAAGTGAATACATCACCTGATTTGACCCAAACAGCCTTATCAGAATGATCAATATAACTCAATTCACCATCATCAAAGATTTCAGTAACAGTAACATTACCTAAATCACAATCACCAGTGTTGATTACAGTAATATTAAACGCAACAGTATCATTAACAATGACAAAGTCAGTAACGTTTAAACTTACTTTCTCAACAGTCATGTTAGGCTGATAAACAGTGACATTTGCAGTGTCATTCACAGGGTCAGTGACATTAGATTTAGCAGTTACATTGTTAAGTAAAGTACCGTTCACCTTAGTAATTAAACCGACAGTGAAGTTTGCACTGGAACCATTTGCTAAAACGTCACCATAAGTGAATATCAAGCCATTCATGGACCAGCCGTTAGGTACAACCAAACGTAGTGAGTCGAATTCAGATGAATTGAATATTTCAGTAACAGTTACGTTACTTAAATCACAGTCACCTACGTTTTTAACAACAATTGTAAAGAATGTTTCATTTCCGACATAAACAGTCTTGTTTAAAGCAATCTTTTCAACAGTTAAATTAGGTTGATATACTCTTGTAGTGTTTTCAGAAGTTTTGTTTTTGGTTACATTGGATGTTACGTTAACAGTGTTTAATAATGTTCCGTTAACTAATGTTTTGAATATTACAGTGAAGCTAGCGCTTTCACCAGGGGTTAAAATACCATTATATTCAAAGACATTTGTTGCTGTATTTGACCATTTATCCTTATTTGTGTAGTCTAAGTATTCTAATTCAGTAGAATCGAAGAATTCACGAACGACCACATCGGATAAATTGCAGTCCCCAACGTTTTTAACCACTATCTCGAATGTGACATTTTCTCCGACATAGACAGTCTTGTTCAAAGTAATCTTTTGAATGGTCATGTTCGGAAGATAAACAACAGTGGTATTGTTTGCCTTGTTGTTTGTAGTGTTTGTCTCATTGCTTGTAGTGTTTACAACAGCGACATTCACGAATGTACCATTAGTTAAAGCCTTTGTAATAATGACAATTGATCTTTGCTCTTTAGGCTGCATGGAACCGATATTCCAAATTACATTTTGTCCGTCAGCTGTACAACCTTCAGGCAATTTGGTCAAGTCAATTTCAAGACCATTTGGAACTGTGTCTTTAACATAAACATTTTCAGCAACTTTAGAACCGCTGTTTACTACAGTAATATTCCATGCGACTGAGTCTCCAACATATATTCCTGTTATGTTAACAGTCTTGTTGATAACAAGGTCACATTGATCATCAATAACAATAATGATCGTTTCATTGTTGATTTCTGTGTAGTATAATGTTTCGTTGTACCATGCTTTGATGAGATAAACTCCAACGCCTAAATCAGTAAGGTTAATATCTATGGAACCGTTGATATCGGTTCTTGCTGAACCATTTTTGATTAGCTTACCGGTTTCATTGTCATAAACTTCATAATAGATTACCTGATTGTCTTCCAAATCATCTAAGTAAATATTAGTACCATCGAAGTTTTCATAACCTAAAACTGGAATGAGGTCTTCGTTTGGAGTTGTTCTTATTTCCTCAACGCCATTGTGATAGAATGGGAATGTGATATTTCTTATTGTAATATCACTTGTACCTCCCCTATTATGAATTGCATTAGCTATATTGTCCCCACCAATGTGGCTGAAACTAACAATCTTATCGTCACCAACTTGATATGTTGTTCCGTTTTTAGGAGCAGCAAGCAAGTAGTAAGATTTTGCCTGGTTATCAAAGAAAGTTGAATTGTATACTCTTAATGTAGAATCCTCAACATAAATTGCAGAACCGTTTGTAGCAGTGTTATTGACGAAATCACCTTCAATATCAATATACTCTGTACTTGAAATGTGGAAAGCTCCACCTTCACCTCTATCTATGGATATATCACCAGTAGCACTGTTATTGATGAAAGCAGAGTCTGAAACATGCACATGGTCTGCCATCATAATATGACAGAACCCACCATTTTCTGCAGTGTTGTTAAATGCATATGTTTCATTAAAGTAAATGTCTCCACCCAGAGTAAAGATAAATACTCCACCACCGTTGTCCTGAGCATAATTAGATGAAATATTGTTATTGGTGAAATTCAATTCATTACCAAATAATGTTTGAATATAAATACCACCACCAGCAGGATAGGATGAATCTTCACTATCTATGGCTTTATTGAAGGTAATGTTATTGTTAACGAATGTAGTATAATCACCTTCAATGTTCACACCACCACCAAAAATAGCAGTGTTATTATGTACTGTTGAATTTTGTACAAGTGTGTAATCACCTACAATATATGTGGAACCACCGAAATCTGCAGTGTTGTTTACTGAAGTAACGTTTGTGAATGTGTTATGATTTCCATCAACATATACAGCTCCACCTTGACCATAATCTTCGGTAACATGATTGTTTGAAAGACTAGTATTTACAAAATTACATTCATTTCCTTCAACATACAATCCACCACCTGCAGTAGTAGCATTGTTACCGTCCAAGTCACAATTCTGAACTGTTACATTGTTTCCAGCAACATATGAAGAACCACCATACATAGCAGTGTTGTTGGTTGAGTTTACATTATCGAAGAATGCATGATCACCAACTACATATACTGCTCCACCTTCTTCGGAAGCACGGTTGTTTGACACACTGACATTAATTACCTTACAGTTGTCTCCTCCTCCGATGTTCAATGCTCCACCTCTGATTTCTGCGGTGTTGTTGTCCAGGTTACAGTTCTGAACAGTCACATTTGAACCTCTGATGAATGTGGAACCACCACGATAAGCAGTGTTGTTGTTTGAGTGAACATTGTCAACCAAGATGTTGTCACCGACAATGTCGAATCCACCACCTAAACCGGTGTTATCGGTACCGTTATAGATAGCCTTGTTGTTGTTCAATTCTCCGTTTTTAACAATCACATTAGTACCGTTGACAAATGCAGATCCTCCACGTTGAGCAGTGTTGTTGTCCGCAATGATTCCAGTAATGTTTGTACCGTTGGACATGATGTAGAGACCACCTCCCATGGTACCTGCCTTGTTATTGGATACACTAACATTGTTAACTGTACAGTTGTCACCTGCAATGTTCAAACCACCACCCCTGAGGGTTGCGGTGTTGTTGTCCAGGTTACAGTTATCAATCACTGTGTTGTCACCCCTAATGAATGTTGACCCACCACGGTAAGCGGTGTTGTTGTTGGAGTGTGTATTATTAATGTAACAGTTATTACCTGCAATGTCCAATGCTCCACCGAGACCGGTTGAGTTAGGATTGCTTGCATTGAAGATAGCCTTGTTGTTGTTGAATTCTGAATTCAAAATAGTTACATTGGTACCGTTAACGAAAGCTCCCCCACCACGTTCAGCCTGGTTGTTGTCAGCAGTGATATTTGTAAATTGAGCTCCATCGGAAACTACGTAAATACCACCACCCATAAGACCGGCCTGGTTGTTGATGATTTCAACGTTTGTAACAGTACAGTTTTCACATTCAGCAATGTTCAAACCACCACCCCTGAGGGTAGCGTTGTTACCGTCAAATTTAGAATCTTCAACACAGGTGTTGTTACCCCTAATGAAAGTGGATCCTCCACGGTAAGCACTGTTGTTAAATGATGTTACGTTTGTAACGTTACATCCATTACCTAAAATGTCCAGTGCTCCACCGAGACCTGATGAATTGGTTTGGCTTTCATTGTAGATAGCCCTATTGTTACTTAAGGTACAGTTGTCGATAATTACATTGTCACCATCAATGAATGCTCCACCACCATTTTTAGCAGCATTGTTATCAGCAGTTACATTCCTTAAGAGTGTTCCATCAGCTACAATGTAAATACCTCCACCGAGACCAGAATCTTTCTCATCACTGTCAAATGCATTGTATTGGATACATTAACATTGATGATTTGGCATCCGTCACCAGCAATGTTCAATCCTCCACCCCTGAGGGTAGCGTTGTTGTTGTCGAAACTGGAATCCATAACCAATATGTTGTTACCCCTGATGAATGCTGCTCCACCACGGTAAGCGATGTTGTTGTCTGATGTAACATTGAAAAGATGACAGTCGTTACCTACAATATCCAATGCCCCGCCAACACCTGAGTTCTCTTGTTCTGTTAAAATTGCCTTATTGTTGTTAAAAGTACAATTCTGGACTAAAGTATCATTACCTTCGATGTATGCGGAACCTCCTTTTGCAGCAGTGTTGTTTACTGAAGTCACGTTTTCAAATACAGCACCATTTGCAACAAGACAAATAGCTCCACCTTCAGTACCTGCATGGTTATTGGAGATTTCGGAATTGGTGAATGTACTTGGAGTATCGGTAGTGTTGATGTACAATCCACCACCTTCTGAGGTAGCGGTGTTGTTTTCAATAACGGAATTGTCCACATTAACTGTGTTAATAATATATAAGTCTATTGCTCCACCCCTGTCAGCAGTATTGTTGTAAAATTCACTGTCAAGGATTTCTACATGGTCAATTGAATACATGTGAACAGCTCCACCTTGAGCACGCTCATCGCCACGGTCTCCTTTTGCAGTATTGTTAACAAAAGTAGTGTTAACATATCTGAGAACAGGCGGTTGAACATAAGATGTATCGATAGTCACATCAATAGCACCACCGTTACCGTTGGTAGCCACATTGTCATAGAATTCGGAATCTTCAGTGATGAAAGGTCCTCTTAATGCACCACCATAGGTACCTTTGTTGGCTGTAAATGTAGAGTTATGTATTTCAACTTCACCATAACATGACCAAATAGCTCCTCCACCGTTTTCGATTCCTCTACCGGCATCTTCACCATTACCGTATGCAGTGTTGTTGATAAATGTGGAGTTATATACATTCCATTCATTACCGTTTTGGATTTTGACAGCTCCACCACCGATATCAGCAGTGTTGTTTGTGAAGCTCACATTGCTTATTACACCATTATTGGAACCTCCAGCAACATAAATTGCACCACCGTCACCGCCAGCGCCGTCCGCATGGTTGTTTGTGAAATTTGAATTGAGCACATTGAAGTTATTTGAATTTACCCCAACATAAATTGCTCCACCGTCGCCTTCAGCGACATTACCATTTATGAAATTAATATGGTCGAGAACCACATTATTGACACCACCATTGATTGTGAATATTCTTGATTCTTTTTCCGCATCCAAGACGGTTCCATCAGTACCTATTATTGAAATTGTTTTGTCAATGACCATAGTTCTATCAATATCATTTAGATAAGTGATATTTTTCAGGAAAATGATGTCTCCCGGTTGTGCGTTGTTGATTGCCCTTTGAATATCTGAAAATCCATTACCCTCAACTTCTATTATACCAAAAGTACCCTCTTTTGTTTTACCGCCTAAATAAGTTGCGGTATAAGTGTAGGTATCTTTTGGAAGATGTGAGTAATCATAGGTTATCTGTCCGTTACTGTCAGTTACACCTGAGACAGTGTCAACTAAATCACCATTACTATTACGGATTTCCACTTGAATCTCTTCGTCAGGTAATGGAACTTTAGAGCCGTTGCCACCAGATGCTCCATCAATATTTCCTACAACAATGTTTGAGTAGTCAATTGACAATGTAAATGTTAATTTTGGATATCCTCCACTAACGCTTAAATCAGTTACTCCTCCAAGATCACAGTTTGTTACTTTTCCGTCACCACTACCGTCAGCATAAATAGCCTTTCCAGTAATAGCATTGTTGTCTACAAAATTAGAATCTGTCATTTGCGCATTGTGACAGTCATCAGCAATATAGATAGCTCCACCTTGACTTGTAGCAGAGTTATCTGTAAAATCACAATTTGTTATAGTAGCATCATCATGGTAAACACTAATTGCACCACCAGTAGCAGCGCTATTATCAGTGAAATTACAGTTTTCAATAGCAACACCTGATGCCTCAATATTTACAGCACCACCGTGTCCTGCGCTGTTCTGTTCAAAATTACTGTTGGTAATTGTTGAATCTGAACCGTCGATTTCAACTGCACCACCAAATGCATATCCTGCAGTTACTTCGTTACCGATAAAGTTACAGTTGTCTATTAATGAATTATCCCCACCAGCATATACTGCACCACCATTAGATCGGGTTGCTTTATTACTGGTGAAGTTGGAATTTCTTGCTGTTATAGTTCCTCCACTATAAACTGCACCATAATTACTAGCACTGTTTTGGTTGAAATTGGAATTTGCAATTGCAAGGTTTCCGGCACTATAAACTGCACCATAACTACCTTCTGCAGAGTTTTTTTCAAAATTACAACCATCAATTTCATTATCGGAACCTGCAAAATAAATTGCTCCACCGGATCCGCCCCATCTAGCTTTATTATTTGTAAAGTTACAATCGGTAATCTTTGTATTTGAAGCGGTAGCGGATGCGTAAATAGCACCACCTTGAGCCACTTCACAATTGTCAAATACACAATTGTTTACTGTACAATCTGAAGCACCGATATTTATTGCAGACCCCGGTCCCTGCCCGCCATGGGCATTTATAATTTTAACATTGTTCAATGTTATTCCGGCAGCATTAAAGTTAAACACTTTAGCTGAATTAGCGTCAATTGTTGAAAATCCGTCTGGATTATCACTTGTTCCACCGGAAATAATCACATTAGCCACATTAACATTAATTACTTGGTTTGCATCCCATTCACTCCAACTGGATGAGATACTTTGGTTTCCCAAATATATGGTGTCCCCTTCCTGAACAGTTCCGGAATCAAATAAATTTCTTATGTCCTGAACTGTTGAACCGGACAAATCATGTGTGGCGGACAATTTATCATTATTAATGGATTGCAGCTCGAGCAGTGTTCCATCACCGCCCGTTGTCATCGATATCGTATTATTCATTGCTGAATCCTGAGATGCACTAACTACTCCCACTAAAGATACGAGCAAGAATAATATCAAAATAAACAAAATAGTTTTTTCTATTTTTTTATTGATATTATCTCCTCCTTTGTAATACAATTTTTTACTTACACATATAATAAATCAAATTTATCATACCTGTCTAGAACAAGTCCAGACAATTGTAAATTAACATATAATTTTTTACACAAATATTAACGAAATATATATTATTTGTATATGTTCATAAATATACGGTAAATATTGAATTATTGTCTTATTTTAAATAACATGAATAAAAAATATATATATAAATTTACATATTTTGTATTAGCTTTAACAGTAAATAAGCGTATATATATGACATATTTATTTTACATATATAATAGTCAGTTTTAACACCAACAACCCAAAAAAAATCAGATAAATGCCATATCTAATCCAAAATCAAAAGACAATTAAAATCCCTATTTAAACAAATAAAAACATTCATTAATTTTTTTCATTAAAACATAGTGAAACAGACATTCAAATAGCTTTATAATCTCTTAAATATCATATAATCCCTTATTTTAAAATTAAAGACAGATATTAAACAAAAGTCCAATAAATAAATATTAAAAATATACATTACTACAACATTTTTAAATATTTTAAAGACTGATTCATCAAAAAATAATTTCTCAATCAGATAGAATAAGATCAAAGACAAAAATAGTGATGTATGAAAATATTGGTTTAATGCGTTCCTGATGAAAAAACCTGTGATAAAAAAATTATAATGGAAAATAAATCCTCCAATACAATCATCCATTAAAATGCTTCATATAAATCAAAAAAAAATGCAGAATCACAAAATTAAGGGGATTTTTAAATCTGAAGTGCCATATTCAATTTCAAAAGTTTTTGAAGTGAAGTCAAATTCCTATCCTAATGAAATTTTTAAGGCAATATTCGCCAATATAATGAAATCTTTGCATTAAACACAAGTTAGTACAAACAAATAAAAAAGTAAACATAAACATCAATAATTTTTGAAAAAAAACAAGTTATCCTTTAAAAAAATAAAAATTTTGAATGACTTTCAATTTGGAATTTCAAATCTGAAAAGTCTTCATATTTAGGCTTGTCAAATAAAAAAATAAGAAAAATTAAAGAGCTACAGCTCTCCATTTTCCCTGCGTTTTTCAAGAAGTTCCAGACCTAAATCGCCCAGTTTGTACTTCTGGATTTTACCACTTGTTGTAAGCGGGAACTCATCTACAAAGAAAACGTATTTCGGAACCTTATATCTTGCAATGGAACCTATACAGAAGTCACGTATGTCCGCTTCTGTAACGTCATCAAATCCTTCTTCCTTGATGATGAATGCTCCGACGATTTCACCGTATTTTTCATCCGGAATTCCTGCAACCTGAACGTCCTGAACACATTCGTGAGTGAATAGGAACTCTTCGATTTCACGAGGGTAGATGTTTTCCCCTCCTCTGATAATCATGTCCTTGATACGTCCGACGATTGAGTAGTAACCGTCTTCATCAACTGTTGCAAGGTCTCCTGAGTGAAGCCATCCGTCGGGCTCGATTGTCTCGGCGGTTTTCTCAGGCATGTTGTAGTATCCTTTCATTACGTTGAAACCTCTGCACATTATCTCTCCGGTTTCACCAGGTCCAAGTTCCTCTCCGGTTTCAGGATCTACAATCTTTACTTCAATATTCGGGAACTTGCGCCCTACGGTATTGATTTTTTTCTCGAATGAATCGGAAGCATTTGTCTGTGTAAATCCTGGTGCAGCTTCTGTAAGGCCGTATACGCTTGTAATCTCTTTCATGTTCATCTTTTCGATTGCATCCTTCATTGTTTCAACAGGACATGTTGAACCTGCCATGATTCCAGTTCTAAGTGAGCTCATGTCAAACATCTCAAACATAGGATGGTTCATCATTCCTATAAACATTGTAGGAACTCCGTAGATTGATGTACATTTTTCCTTCTGGATTGAGGAAATGGCTAAAAGAGGGTCATACTCTTCCAGCACAACCATTGTGGAGCCGTGGGTTATGACTGCCATTACTCCTAAAACTGTACCGAAGCAGTGGAAAAGAGGTACCTGCAGTAATAATCTGTCATCAGGAGTGTAGTTCATGTTTTCTCCGATGTAGTAACCGTCGTTTACGATGTTACGGCTTGTAAGCATTACTCCTTTAGGGAATCCTTCTGTTCCTGATGTGTACTGCATGTTGATTACGTCATACTGTGAGACTGAATCCTTAATCTTCTGGTATTCATCGTCATCGTAGTTCATTCCTAATAAGATTAATTCATTTGTATTGTACATTCCCCTGTGCTTTTCCTGACCGACGTGGAAAATGAATTTCAGGCGAGGGAATTTCTCAGCAATAAGATGTCCTCTTGCACAGCTTTTAAGTTCCGGTACAAGTTCGTTTATAATGTCAAAGTAGCTTGTGTCCCTGAAGCCGTCGGTCATTGCCAGTGCCTTCATGTCTGACTGTTTTAGAACGTATTCAAGTTCGTGTGACTGGTATGCTGTGTTTACTGTTACGATTGTTGCACCTATTTTTGCTGTTGCAAACATGTATGTCAGCCATTCCGGAACGTTTTTTGCCCAGATTCCAACGTGGTCTCCTTTTTCAATTCCTATAGCTAGCATTCCTTTTGCAAGATTGTCTATTCTTTCATCAAATTCCTTGTATGTAAATCTTAAGTTTCTGTCTGGATAAACGATAAATTCATGATCTGGCTGTTTTTCAACCATTGATTCGAAAAATTTTCCTAGCGGTAATTCTGTAAATAGTTCACTCATTTTATACTCCTCCGTTAATGTTTGTTGTTTTCAATTCCTGGCCCAATATGTTTAAACGCAACTGCAACAATCCCAACTCATGAGTAAACAGGTTCATTTTGCCAAATACTTCATATTTTAATTCTGATTTAAACATATTATCAAGCCTCTCGTTAATGATTAGTATGGAGTGTAGAGTACTGCTAATATTTTAGCCTTGTCGTTTCCGCTTGCGTGAAGGTGGTGTGGCACTACTGAATCGTAAAAGATAGTGTCTCCTTTACCTATTGTGAATGTGTCCTTTCCGTAAATTACTTCTATTTCTCCTTCAAGTACATAGATGAACTCTTCGCCTTCGTGGGATGAAAGTTCCTTTTCGCCTTCTTCATAGTCAATGTCGATTATGAAAGGATCTATGTTTCTGTCTATTTTTCCCGCACCTAGGGAGTGGAACTCAAGATTTGTTGCGTTGGTTACGTCTTCACGTCCTGAAAAGTAAAGTGAGTTTTCGGTTTTTCCGCCTCTTGTAACTACCGGTCCGAGTTCAGGTGTGTCGTCGAGAAATGTTCCTAAACGGACTCCTAAAGCCCTTGCCATTTTTGTTAATGGTGTAAGTGAAGGGATTACCTCACCGTTTTCCATTGCCTTGAGGACTTCAAGCTTTACTCCGCTTCTCTCGGAAAGCTCTTCGATTGTCATGTCTTGTCTTGCTCTTATGTCTTTAATCTTTTGTGCAAAGTCTTCGTTTGTCATATATTTCACTCATTTTTGGATTGTTACTTAAATTATTTAAGTATTTATAAGTATATTCAAAAAGATATATAAAAGTTACCTTAAAATTGGAATTATTAAAAATTTTTTAATTAAAATTAAAAAACAAATATAGAAAATAGCTTTTCATTCAAAAAAAAATAATGTTAAGAAAAAATTAGTTATAAAAAGTCACTTTTCGGCCTTGATTCAATGTTGAACTGCCTGTAGGTCAAACGGGAGTATCTGTTTGACTCGATGGAGAGCAGCTTTTCAGTATCATCACCGAATCTTGGAATTATTTCCTCTTCAAGCCAGTATTTTTTCAATGCCGGAGGATGACGTCCGAAGTTCCAGTATGCTTCATCAGGTTTATATCCTGTCTTTTCCTTGAGGTGCCTGAGGGCCTTGAATGACTTGGAATACGGACATGCTGAAATTATTATCACATAATTATCCTTGATTAAGTCAATCAAATCGGTATCGTATTCACGCACTTCAATCTCCTTACGTGCATGGTCATCATCATTTTTAATCAATGTGTGAAAAAAATCCAAAAGAATAATCCTGTCTGAGGCAATTTCGATTTTACCGTCCATTTGTTAACACCAGATAACAATCTGTTAGGCATCAGTTAAACTTGTTTTGGATTTGATGAAAAAAACATTTTACAAAATATTGCTTTAACACTGCTTGAATATTGATAAAAGGTTTGATTGAAGTTATTTAAAACAAAAACTTATATAAAATCAGGTTCAAGGTATTATTGTGAAGATTAATCCCCAAATCTTTACATGAATCATGCAGAATTAAAATATAGAATGAATGATCTTTCTAAAAAATTGGAGTATGGGGTTGGACGACCAACCTTATACTTTAAAAAAAATGAATTATCTGTTAAAGCATTCATCCCAAAGCTTTTTGTCATCATCGTCCAGGGCGAATATTGAATTTGCCTTTTCGAAAAATTTTACTGCATCAGCGTATTTTTCCATGTCATAATATGTTAATGCAATTCCTCTGAATGCTTCAAATGAACCGTCATCAACCTTCAATACAGAGTTATAGACATTTATTGCATCTTCAAAGTCCCCGTTTAGCCTGTTTGCATCTGCAATTTCCAGTCTAACATCAAGATTATCCTCATCCAATGCAAGGCATGTTATGAACTCCTCAATAGCTTCATCATAACTTTTGAGATTTACAAGAGCTTTTCCCTTAAGCAGATATGCCTTTGGATTTAATCTGTTCACTTCAATTGCCTTGTTACATAACAGAATGACCCTGCTGTTTACTGTCTGCCTGGATGTATGTTCATTTACAGAATCTGCCCTTTTCAGTTTTCTTTCAGCCCTTCTTACATAATCAGCATCCATGTTCAATGCAACTTTGGCATTCAGAGAAGGTTCGCTTATGAAATTCGGAACATCCTCACCGCTGATGACTTCGTCCTTGAATTCGGAAATGTCACATAAAACATCGTCTATCTGGTCAATGGCTCCTTCACTGAATTCCTCCAAATCCATCTCTTCAATTCGCTCTTTAAATTCGTCACTATCCAATTCCTTTAACACCACATCAGCTTCCTGCTTTAAAAAGTCAATGCTGTCTGAAATGTTTTGAAGAAATGTGGATTCAAAATAAACCTTTTGAGAGCTTTTTCTTGAAACCTTAATATCTTCCCAATCCTTTTTCATCATACCTCTCCGTGTAATGATTGAAAGATATTATTTAAAAAAAAGTATATAAATATTTTCAAATGAGCTATTCGCAGAAATTCTCAGGATATTCCTTTTTGAGCCCCTCAATGATATCTGCTATAAGAATTTCCTTTAAAGGCTTGTTTTCATATTCAAAACCGTCAAGACATCCGTTATAATCATAGCACATGTTCTTTTCATGGGTCTTTATGAACATGCTCAGGTCCATATTGGTCAGCCTGGAGTACTCTTCAGCATATTTTAAAAATACCTCATGCATATCAAGGTCCCTGTTCCAGAATCCCTGATAATATCTTATCCTGATATCTGCATCATCTTTTTTATCGAAATCCCTTTTTACTTCAAAAATCAGATCTTTTGCCTTTGCAATTTCCAGATCATGGACACTTCTGTTGTCTTCATCACACATATTTGTGAAAAACATCTTCTGGGTTTTTGACAAATCATCTGAAAAGTCAAAATCTCTAAAGTAGAACAGTGCATGCTTTACAGGACCCAGTTCAATTGGCTTGTCATTTTCGAATTTGGCAAATGGATGCAGGGCATGCATTATTGACAGTTCGGTTATTGAAACGTTTCCAACATAGTCTACAAGCTCAGGATACTCATCTATTGTCAGCCCGTTGACGTTCATATGGTCCGGCTTCCATCCTAGCTTATGGCCCCTGAAGCATATGAAGAATGTCCTGTCGAAATCGATTGATCTGAAATCATCAAGGATTATGCTTTTGTCTGAGTAATCGTTAAGCAATGAAAAGGCAACATCCCTGTAATATAGATGAATATCATGCTTTGCGCAGTATTCCTTTAGATAAGGAAAGACCTCTTTTATGAAATAGTAATATTCTCCGAACATATCATAGAATGTACTTGTTATCATCAGTGTTACATGTTGTGTTGCCATAGTTTACCCCAGTTATATTTCTAAAATTTTTAGTATAAATAGTTTTAAAATGTTCAGAATAATTGATGTTATAAAGAAAAATTTGAATATTTACAGAAAAAAATAGAATAAACTATATGTTCATAAAAAAATTTTAGAAAAATTAATCAGACCGCCCCTTTAATTTTATAAAAAATAATAAACCATGTTAAAAAACTATTACATATAAAAAAAGTCAATGTAAAATAAACATCACACAAAAATATTGAAAAATTTTAAAAAAAATATAAAAATAATCGAATTATTTGAAATTCTCAGGAAATTCGATTTTCAGTTCATTTAAAATATCCTCATAAATCACATCACCCAGTGGCCTTCCTCCAAAAGCCAGCTCGGACAATGCGCCATCTGCATTTCTGCAGAGATACTCTTCATGAATTTCAATGAAATCATCCAATGGTCTTTTAACTATTTTGGAATACTCATCAACATAGTCCAGAAACATTTGAAAAGTGTTTAAATTTTCATCCCAAGTAGCATCATAATTTCTGATAATCATTCTGGAGGAATTTTCAGAGTTTTTATCCAAATCATGTTTTGTTTCAAAAATCAGATCCTTGGCCTTTGCAACTTCCAAATCAAGTATTTCCTTAAGCTCGCCGTTGGATTTGTTAACATAAAAATGTTTGACCTCACCTGACAAGTCTTTTTCATAGTCCGGCTTTCTGAAATAGAACAGGGAATGTTTGGCAGGTTTTATGTCACATTTTTCGCCGTCAACATATCGGTCAAATGGTGTTAAAGCATGCATGATTGCAAGTTCAGTGATGGAAACGTTTCCAATGTAGCCCACAAGTTCAGGATACTCATCTATTGTAAATCCGTTGATGTTTGTATGCTTTGGTCTCCATCCAAGTTTCTGACCTCTGAAGCATATGAAAAATGTCCTGTCCATATCAATGAATCTGAAATCCTGAAGCAGAATGCCCTTATCTGCTTCATTTCTAGGCACTGAAAAAGCTACATCACGGTAATTTATCTCAATATCATATTTTTGACATTCCTCTTTTAATCTTGGATAGACTTCCTCAATAAAGCATCTGTATTCAGCCATCATATCATAAAAGGTACTATTAATCATCAGGGTTACAGTTTTAGCTACCATTTAACTCACAATAATAGGTTGACATTAATGATATAAAAATATGTTTATAATAAAGATATGCAGAAAAATGTTCATTTATCTACATTTGATGATACAATCATGTGAAGAAAACATTACCCTTTTAAATTATTAATGTTCGATTTGATTAAACTTATGTTAAAATCAAAAAGCAGCAAAATAATTTATCAAAAAGGTAAAATAAAAAAAGAAAAATAGGAAGTGAATCCTATTTTTTAATTGTTATAACACTTTTTGCACTGATGACATATTTGGAATTTCCGGAAGAAACTACAACTTTATGCTTACCGACTTTTAAAGATTTGGTGTTGAGTTTGGCTAAACCTTTAGAGCTGGTTTTTACAGTATATGTTTTGAATTTCTTGCCTGTGTAGACTTTAACTTTTATCTTAATGTTTTTGACTACTTTTTTGGTTGCTTTATTTTTAACAGTAACTTTAAAATATTTGGATTTTTTAACTTTTGCAGTAACTTTTGGAGCTGAAACAGTGGTTTTAGCTTTATCTACCTTAATTGAAGATGTAGTCTTTTTGACATTATAATCTGTACTTGAAGATGTAATTTCCACCTTATGAGTTCCAATAGCCAATTTTGAAGCAAGAGTGAATGTTGCAACACCATTAGATTTTGTGACTACAGAATATGTTTTGGATGATTTTCCTGTGAAAACTTTTAAATTAAGTTTCAAACCTTCCACAGCATTTCCGTCTTCATCTTTAACAGCGATTGTGAACGCTTTTCCTGAATCATAAGTTGTAGACAATATTTTTGGTGTTAAAGTTGTATCAAGAGAAAGTTTCTGGCTTACTGCAAATACCTGTTGTAAAGCCAGGATTGTAGAACCTGTTGCTACAAATGAAACGTTGTTTTTTGAATTTAACTGAATAACATTAGCATTGAATATCTCAACAGAGTTCGAAGATCCATTCCATACATTTTCTACAACTTCACCATTGAAAATTATATTACCTTCACCAGCTTGTGCACTTGCTGCAAAGACAAGCAAATTAGCTTTGACCAATTTTTTAGAACCAAATTCAACATTCAATAATGCATCAGTGCTAACCGCTCTGCTTGCTTTATTATAACTACTTGCAGACAATAAGTCCGCACCATTTCCAATGAATATTGTTGTTAATGTATCACTGCCGGTCATATTTGTCATATATATTAAAGTACTTGGATAAACAGCAGTCAAACCAGGTTCCTTGTTTATTATAAAAGTATTGTTGCCTTCTTTAACAAGGCTTGATACATCATAGACAAATAAACCGTAACCGTATTTTCCATAGGTACCTAAATTGGACTGATCCCTATAATGAGCTTTAGGACTTACTGATACTCCATTAAAAGTAGTGTTGAAAACAGGACCTGATGCACCAGATTTATCCCAGTTATAAGCAACATAGATTAATGCATTTACAAATTGGGAGTTTTCACCAATTGTAATTTCCCAGACATCACTTCTGTTTGTTTTAGCTGCAGACATGTAGGTTGAATCGCTGAGTGTTTCAGCCTCCATTTTTCCAGTAATTCTGTAAATTTCACTATCTTCAATATAGCTTGCATTGTATGCAAAATCCTTGCCCAAATTACCATTGTAGAGAACAGGCACTGTTTTATTAGCTTGAGCCACTACATTTTCGCCATATTTTAAATCAACTGCATAAAGCACTTTAGTATTGTTTGCACCATTTACAGTTGTCTCATCAACAGGCCTGACAGTCTGGTCAGTCAATAACAATGTAGCTGCACCGTCGACATCAATTTCTGTGCTGTTGACTAAAACACCATCAGCAAATAATTCAATTGTGTATCTGCCTGCCTTATTGGAATTTACATTAACTGTTATTGTATTATTTGTTCCTGCATAACATGTGTTTGTATATTCTGTTGCTAAAGATACATCAGCCTGTATTGAAAATGTTTTTAATAATGACAATACATTTTTGACTGAACCGTATGCGCTTGTTCCGGCATACATTGATAAAAATTCAGTATCTTCACCTTTATTTAAATCACCGGTCACATCCCAGCTGTTATATTGATAGTAGTCGCCGGAAGTATGATTTTTTGCATCACCCAAAATGACCTCATTGACTTTATAACTTCCGTCACCGCTTGAAAGCATGATATTGTATAATTCAGCACTGTCTATATTATTTGCATCTTTTGTTGCAAATGTTGTTGAAATATTGGTTTTTGACCATCTTTGAGTAGAATCCACCCAATAATTAATTACATCTGAATCTCCATCATCATATGCAAGAATCAATGCGATTAATTTGATTCTGCCGTCAAAGGTCTTGTTGTCCATTTTAAATGTGTCTACCTTAAGAGTTATTGCAGATCCGTTCAAACCTTTTACTGAATCGGTAATGTCATAATACATCTGATAGTCAGAGTAACATTTTGTTGTGTGGTCGTTTACTGGATAGACAGTTCCGTCACTGCTGCCGTCTTCAATCCATAACTCTTCACTGGCTATTTGTTTTTCTCCGTCTACTGTTTTTATACTAACATTTGCATTTGCTCCATGAGTATTTTTAGCACTTCCACCGTACACGTTTACATAAACGTTGACACTTTTGATATTCTGTGCGTCTGCAGGGATGTCATAGTTAAGCTCACCGCTTGTAGACCAAGGGTTTACAGAAGCCAAATCAACATCTCCTGAAACTTCACCAGAAATACCCTCCTGTGGATTGTCAGCACTTACTGCACTAAGAGAAATTACAATCATGAAAAGCAAAGCAAAAATAAAAATTAATGATTTCCGTTTCATAATATCCCTAACATTTTTTAAAACATTTTATTCATATTAAAACACTTTTTAACTGTTATTTATAAAATGCTTCACTTAAAATTGAGTAGTAATAACAATATAAAGATTATCTTATTACTTTATAAGTCTAAAAGTCCCAAAAAGTATTATTTTAGGCTAAAAGTAATACTAAATGTAATAAAATATAAAAAAAGTAATAAAAATAGAAAATTTTGAAAAAATAAAAGTAATACTTTTTACTTAATTTCTATTAACCTTCAACCATAATCAGCTTGCCCGTTGAAGGATCCTTATAGACCTTGCCCATTTCCATATAACCTTGACCTGAACTTTCAGAAGACTCTGGAGTTTCGTTCAATACCTGCCCTTCTGTAACCTCAGTGATATTAGCCTGGGCATTCTCAACAGCCTGCGATTGCTCATGAGAAGTATCCTGAAATACAACACTTTGCATATTCCAGCTAATCACAACAAAAATTAAAAAACCAACTGCAATAACAAGCATTGCATCCACAAGGTTGGAAGTTCCAGCCATAGGGTCTTCTTCGCCCTCGCTAAATCGTTTTTTGCATTTTCGCCTAACCATAGCATAACTTCCATTAATGTTTCAATTTATCCAGAAGAGCATCGCATAATGCATCCAAATTAGACAAGTCCTCTTCATACCATCTGCGTCTGATTTTTGATACGAAATACCCTACAGCACCTGCTCCTATACCTACAACAGTAGTATCGAATGCAACTATAATCGCATTTGCCAAAGTATTTACATCACCTGCACCCAAAGCCGCAAGACCTGGACCCATCGGAATCAATGTACCCATCAAACCTAAAGTAGGACCAATACGTGTGACAATATCGGTTCTTTCGATTCTTTTGGCAGCATTAGTTTCCTCAAACTCAACCAGTTTTCGTGCAAGAGTTTGCCTGGTTTCTGCTGTCAGGCTTTCAGACCTTAAAATCTTAACCAAAATAACTTTCTGATTTTCATAAATCCCAGAATTTTTAATAATATTCAACAACTCATCACTGGAACCTGCATTGGATATTGCATAAATTATCTTTTCAAGGCCGTCCGGAGACACCTTCCTTCTTGAAGTATACTCTGCAATGAGACTTCCCAGTGTAACTATTGCAAAAAATGCAAAAATTACAAGAAAAATAATTACAGGAATCTGCAGGCTCTGTGCTATCATATTTAATCCGGAAGTTAAAATCTCACTCCCAGGAACAGTAACAGCCACCATAACACCTCAATCTAAATAGCTATTGTTCTTAAAGTAGAATCCGCCTAAAAACATTATCATCAGCATCAATCCTAAAACCGCCAAAATGTATTCCGGTGACTGAATTGAAATTGCATCCATCGGATTTTGCAGCAATGCTGTAATATTCGGCAAGAACAATGCAGATATAAGGAAATAAATTCCTAAAAACAGCATGAAGTTACCGAGCACAATAGGATAAGGCTTCTTGATAAAATTGACCAGATAATTTGAAGCATAATATGTCACAAGAATTGTCAAAACCAAAGCACCTGCAACAATAGCGCTCAAATGCATAAGACCCAAACCTACAGTAGGTGCAACAAGCATTATACTTACAATAATTGAACCAAAACAGCAAGGACATGGTGCAACAACAGCCATACATGTTGCAGCAGTTGTATTTTTCTCAAATACCTTGTATTCTCTGATTGTAAATATACCTGCCAAAATCATTATGACAGCCATGATTAAAAAGAACTCAAAATTATAAGTGTAAATCAAATCTGTGATTTGTGTTGTAAAAAATGATGAAATCTCAGTCAGAATCAAAACTCCGCCACCATAACCTATTGTAACCATTGCCAAATATCTTTTAGACATATTGGCCAGACCTGTTGCAAGGCCTAATTTTATTCCAAATATTAAAACAGCCGACAATATACCCAGCTGCCATAATAAACTAATTACTTCCATTTCATTCCCTCTTTTAAAATAAAAAAATTAAATGAACTGTTCATAATTTATCATTGAACAGATCATCTAAATTGCTTTTTGACTTTTTATCTTTGTCATTATCTCTAAAGTAACCGACTCCAATAATCAATATTAAACAAATAACGCCTAAAACTGCAATAAGGCTCATTCCAACCTCACTTGCAGAGAGTTGTGTTACCGGATTAATCTCAATGGATTTCTTAACATCAGCACCTTCACTGCTTGCTGCCCCAACATCACCCTGAGATGAACTTTCACCAGCATCACTGACTGCCTGACCCTGTGAGTTAGCACTGCTTTGTGAAAACTGATTGCTGTTTGTTGTAGTTGAATTCGCAGCCACTGTTGTTGAGGATGTAGATCCTTTTGTAGGATTAGGGGTTGAAGCTTCCTGACTTGAAGGGTCAGTGTTTTCAGGAATGGCATTATTGGTGTTATTCAAGAATACCGGATTTTGTGTTGCCTGATATAATTTAGGCAGTAACTGAGCCAATATATCCGGATTGACATATTGAACTGCCCATTGCATCATAGCAATATTTCCACAGCTGCAGTCACAGCATGCAACACCGTTCTGGACTGTTGCCTGAGCCCATGTGTTTGCAATATCTTTTAGAGTTGCTTCATCTGCATTCCAGTAATTCTCATGAGCTGCTGTCAACATGGTTCCACTCATTGAAATCAATGAGTATGCATTATTTCCACTCATCAGCCAATCTTTAACACCGATTCCATATTTATCTCGATAATATGTATTGTATACCCTATTCCATAAATCGTCACTCACTGATGCAGGCCTTGTTACCTGCCAACCGTACAGGTTGCTTACAAACTTGTTTGACATGTAACGAGCCCCACTATAACCTTCATTCATCATCCCTTTAATCCAATTAGGATTATCATATCTTGCAGCGATTTCACTATACATGACCTCCTCCAAAGAAGAGATATATGCATTGCTTTTGTCCGCATACATCAGTACTTTCATGTTCGGAGATTTTCCTGAGACATTTTCAACAGCCATTGAAAGACCTCCCCAATAGTCAAAGAAGTCATCGTTGTCCAGAACACCATACTGGTTTGTGTTACGGCTTGTAATGATAGTGTCTGAGTCGGACAATGCTCTTATGAAAACCAGAGGATTTGTATCTCCCCAATAGTTTTTGGAATACATGTTACCCATTCTGCCCAAATAGAACTGGGCCAGCTCATCAGTATCATTCCAAGTCCATGACATGGATACCAGTTTTGATATTCCTGCACCGTAATCACCGTTTGGAGGAGCAAAGATGCGTGTAATAGCACATTCTCCTGCATAAGTGGAATTATATCCTATGCTTAGATAATACAGACAATCTTCAATCCAATGCTGTGCAACATAATTATCACTTAAAGCTTCATTTGAAACACCATAATAATTTATTCCACCGACAACACCTTCCAAAGCTTCCCTTAACTGGTTACCATATTTGCCATTCATCAAAGTTTTGTTATTGATTAAAGTCAGATATGACCTTGCTAGAGTTACTCTGTAAGCATTATCAAGCAGAATTGACTGTGAGGAATATAAATCCCTAAATAATCCGCTGGTAATTACAGTTACATCTATTCTTTTGTTTTCCCATCCGTCAGGCCTGGTCAAATCATTTAGCTTGATTACTTCAGGCATGGACCCTACCTTTTTACCTGTAGGGTTTCCTTCATCGTCAAATCCTGCACTTGAGGAATCTGTCCAAACCGGTTTCATTCCAAGCAGATATAAAACTGTTGATACTAAAGCACCATCATCCCTTGCGGTTTCGACACACCAGATTCCCATTATTATTTTTTCTGTAGTGTCGTTTAAATCAGCAAGAGTTAAAAGAGCAAGTGTTTTAGCGTAATCCCATGCATCCATTGTTGGAAGTTCACTGGACTGGTCCTGAAACATGTTTTTTCCTGTCGGAAGAATTGCAGGCTTTACAACTATTTCACCGCCTTCACCTACAGGAATATATCTGCCGTTTAATCCGTCAAGCATTGCTTCCAACTCAGATGAAAT
Organism: Methanobrevibacter sp.; assembly: GCF_015062935.1. Classification (NCBI taxonomy): domain Archaea; kingdom Methanobacteriati; phylum Methanobacteriota; class Methanobacteria; order Methanobacteriales; family Methanobacteriaceae; genus Methanobrevibacter; species Methanobrevibacter sp. Next base: position 22,409 of record NZ_SUTM01000014.1, read on the forward strand.
GCTTTCATTAATCAGATTAATGTATGTTTTTCCTAACTCAAGACATCCTAAAACATTGGAATTGTTGAATTTGGTATTCTGATTAATTAAAGTGGAATAAACCGTATTTACATCCCAGTATATCAATGCTTTAGCTATATCATAGGATTTATTCAGAATAAATTCCCTTTCAAATGCTGTCAGCTCACTGTATGATTTGGAATAATAAATGTCGGAAAGCTCTGAAAACAGATTCAAAACTCCCTGATTGTTCTCCAAAACCAAGTCCCTGGACAGTATTGCACTGACAGTACTTGCAAGATCATTTTCATTCCATGCATCACCTAATGCATGAAGACCCAATGGATATAATGTATCCTGAGTTGCTTTTAGGAAAGTATCAACTTTTTCAAGGAGCACCTCCATTGAAATGCTTTTCACTTCACTTTTGTTTAATCCCAAATTGGTTGAAAAATCATTTGTGATTATCAAATCACGAATCTGGGATTCTGTTTTCTGATTTTTATTGTCCTGATAATCATTGATGAGATTAGCCAATTGTGTCAGATTTCCATATAAGTGTGTATATGCCATTGGAGATGTTAAATGTGAAATTATTACTGCAAAACCTCTTCTTTTTGCCTGAATAGCTTCTGCTAAACCATCTGATATATAGAAGTATAGCTGCGGAACATCACCAACTACAACCGAACCGTAATCAGTAGCTGATAAAAGAATTTCTTTGCCGGGCAGCCATTCATGAGTAGCGTGCCTTCCCACAAATATCATTGCATTGGAATATTTAGTCTGCATGTAGTAATATGCAGCCAAATATTGATGTGTCGGAGCAACAGCAGTACAATGGTATAGATTTTCAATGTCGGATTCCCATCCTCTTTGAGGTTCGGGAGCGATGAAAACATTACCGAATGTCAATCCCGGAATAACAAAATAGTCAGTGCCATTTTTATTTACTACCATTACATTTCCAGGAGCTGCACCCCATCCGTTTAATCCAGAAATGTTTAAACTTTTAAATTCATCATAATACTTTAAATATAAATCATAATATTCAACTGATTGAGTTTTTGCATAATTTTTCAAGCTTGAAACAATATTATCCAGAACTTTCTTAGATTCAGCTGACTTTTCATCCGGAAGAAGAGAAACTACCTGATTATACCAGTCGGTAATTGTATCTGCGATTGTTGAAGTGTAGTTCAGCTCAACTGCACGTCTTGTCAACTCTCCAATATATGCAACAGTACCGTTTTCAACCTGTATTTTAACTATATCATCCAAAGAGTTAAACCATGTGGTATACTCATCTACAGGAAGCAGAGTCACTTCAGAGCGATTTGCCAATTTGGCAAGTTCTCCTGGCGCCCAAGTAGCTACATTTATACCGCATGAAATGATTAAATCTTCAAGCTGAGAAACATTTGTTGGAAGTTCACCAACATCATATCCTGCATTTTTTAAGGTGTAAAGCACGTTATAAATACTTTTGATTGTATCAAGGTAACTTGAACCTATATTCTGTTTTCCAGGAGGATAATTATAATAGATTATGGATATCAATTTATCTTCATTTGAAGTGTATTTTAAATCGACCCATGAATCAATCCTATCAGCTAAAAGTTCAATGTTGCCTTTATGAGATATATATGTTGTAATCTGAGCTCCTGTAAGATTTGAAATATAGCTTGAAGCTCCTCCAATAAAGGTTGCATCAATTATTCCCTGGGTTTCTGCTATTGTAATATGCCACCATTTGTCACTTTTTTCAGTGGTGAGGCCAGTTGATCCAAGTTCCCACTGTTCATTTGAAACATAATCAGAGTGAACTGCCCGGAATACAGGGACACCAACCTCTTCAAAAAAGTCTGTTGCCTTGGTGAAGTTTTCACCTCCAACCCCATATGCAACCATGGAAACAATAGCATCGACATAGACATCATATGCAGATGAATCGGTTAAAAATTCTGCAATGTCAGCACCAGCATTTGTCCATGATTCAACCATTACCGCCAACTGTTCAGCAGAACCTCCTGCAGCAAATACAGGAATGACATTATATCCTCTTGATTCTAGAGATTCTATAATTTCATAGCATGTATGTAACTGCTGAGATTCAATATACATGGTACTTTCCAAAACACCAACTGTGCGAGTGTTAGATTTGTTAAAGAAAGTTTCTATGTATTCATCAAGTGAATACCACCTGTCCCTATATATTCCATAAGTTTTACTGCCCGTAAATATTGGCTTTTCATATTTCAAATCAAGACCCAAATAATTCAGGACATACAATATCTGATTTTTCAGATTGTCCTTGTCATTGAGGTCCTTATAGAGAACCATCTGGTTTAAAAATTCATTGAAGTTTGCCGCATCATATGTTATGTAGCTATTTACACTTGAGTATGCAATACCTCTTTTAGTATTTTTAAAGTATTTTATCAGTTCTTCATTAGTAAAACCTGTAAATATCTTATTATAGTTCAAGGTGTTGTTTCTTAACAATTTGATTGAACTGGAATCTGAATTCAGGTTGCCGGAAGGAGCTTCCAATATGAGAAATATTTCTTTGTTTGACAGTTCAGGGTATTTTCCCAAAAGACTTGTTAAAACTGAATCAACATCACTGCTAATCCATTCTCCAATAAAAGCATCACTTCCATTAATTAGAGATGCCAATTCATCTTCACTCATTGTCTTAACCTGGTTTCCATTTCGGACAACTAAATTAACATTTTTAAGGTCATGTTCCTCAAAAAGTTCCTGACCCGATTTGTCCAGAACATTTGTTCCAGGATTATCACTTATTATAAATAAAGTAGTATTCATTGAATTCTTTGAAATATAATTAGAGCCATCAGATTCACTATCCAATACCACATCTACATTATCATCCTGTTTTAAATCATCATCAGTCACATTTGATTGTGCAAATGCAACCTGTGAAAATAAACTTAATGACAATATTACGAGCAATATCACCAGTAAAGTCTGTTTTTTTCTAACAAATTTCATTTTTTAAACTCCTAGTAGCAAAAATTTATAAAAAAATATTACTACAAATAATAATTTTGTAATAAAATCCAATATAAAGATTTCTAAAAAAAGTATTACTAAATCGCTTTAATTCACTAAAAAAGTAATAATAATCATTTATATCAAATAATAGTAATAATAAGTATTTAAATATAATATTAAAAAGTAATACTTGATAATGAAGTATTACTGAAACTAAAAAATTAATAAAAAAAGTAATACTTTTTAAGAATTCAAACAGGAATATTTGAATTTAATGTTGAAAATCCAGATGAAGACAAAACCTATTAAAGAGCCTATGTTCATCCCCACAATTGCACCCAGATACACTCCGAAAACTCCCATATCCAAAACGATGCCCATAAGGTATGCCAAAGCCATGCTCAATATTAATTCGCGAAAAACAGTCAAACCCAATGACTTGAATCCTGAACCGACACCCTGATATGTGTATGCTGCAGTAGCTCCGAAAGGAATCAGAACGTTATAGAAAACCAGAAGCCTGAGTATTTCAGCTGAACGGTTTACCAGATTCAAATCATTTGCCTGGAAATTGAAGGCTCCGCATAATGGATATGCGAAAATGAAAAATACTGCACATATCCCAACCGTTATTGCCAGACCCAATAATGTTGAATACTTTATGGTTTCATTGAAGTTCCGCCAGTTTCTGGCTCCATAGGCCACACCTGAAACGGTTATTGTAGCAATGCCTATTGCCATGCAAGGCAGGAATGCAATGGATATGAATCTCCATGCAATTGTAAATGAGGCAACTTCACCGACCCCTGCTGTCACGATTATGAGGAAATTCAAGATAATCGCCACAAGGGCAAAGATTACCTCCTCCAATGCGGCAGGAAGTGAAACGACCAGAATATTTTTATATATTTCAAATCTGCGCCTGTAATATGAAAGATTGAATTTGAAAAATGTGTCCTTTTTAACGAAAATCCAGTAAAGCATCCACATCCATCCGATGAATGAGGAGACAACTGTTGCAAGCCCCGCACCGAAAATTCCCATATCCGCACCGTAAATGAGAACAGGATCAAGAATCATATTTAGAACTGCTGTCAATATTAACGGATTTGTTGCACGGCCGACATCACCTTCACCTCTGAATATGCTTGCTGTCACATTAGGTGCCAGAAACACTATATTCAGCAAAAATATCACACCGCCATAGCTTAGGCAATATGACTTGACTGATGAAGCCCCAAGAAGAACTACCAAATCATCCAAAAAGAATGTCCCTACAAGCAAAACTATGACTGACACCAAAAGCATAAGAATAATTGAATGGATAACTGCATTATTTGCATCTTCAAAACGTTCCGCACCGACATATCTTGAAATCAGGGAATTCGCTCCCGCACCAACACCGTTTCCAAGACCTATTATGACAAGATACAATGGTAAAATGAACCCCGAAGCGGCAAGGGCCTCTGCACTGATTCCGGAAACCCAAAAACCGTCAATCAGGTTATTGAGAAACATCAAAAACATAGACAGGATGGTTGGAAAAGCAAGCCTGTTGATGGCTTTTCGGGGATTTCCCATAATTGAATCAATGTTAGAATTATTTATCATCAATATTTATATTGTTTAATGTGCTAATTAAAATAATAAGGTGAAAAAATGAAAATCGCAATTAGATACTACACAAAAACAGGAAATACAAAAAAGCTTGCAGAAGCAATTTCCAGTGTTGTAAACGTTGAAGCAAAAACAGTAGATGAACCTTTAACCGAAGATGTGGACATTCTGTTTTTAGGAAGTGCAGTTTATGCAGCAGGAATTGACAAAAAAATAAAAGAGTTCATCCAAAACATTAACGTTAACGTGGGTGAAGTTGTAAACTTCTCATCAGCAGCTCTCATCGAGTCAACCTACAAACAGGTCAAAAAGGAAGTTGAAGCCAAGGGCCTTAAAATGAGCGAAAACGAATTCCACTGCAGAGGAGCATTCAAGCTCGTCCACAGAGGACGTCCAAATGATGAGGATTTAAAAAACGTGAAAGAATTTGCAAAAAGAATAATTAATTAATTTTTCTTATTCTTTTTAATCAAATCTTCAATATGATCAAATCTCTTGTAGAGATTTCTTCTAACGATTGACACCGCCAGTGTAGCCGAACCGACACCAGACAGGATAAAACCTGACCACACCAGAAACAGTGCATCCATCTTACCAATACCTGATGAACCTAAAACTGAATAACCGTTACTTGTAAAGGCATTGGAAACCATCACAATTGAATCCAATGGTGAAACATTCTCAACAATAATTGTAAATAAAAAGCTGAACAGTACTATCAGATACAAAAGCATTATTGTTATTCCCAAACCGTTTGTCTGTGTATATTCCAGAAACTTCTGATAATAGACTTTTATCATATACAGATATGACAGACAGTGCAGCGAATCCAGGACATAGAATAACCTTGACCCGGCAGGATCTCCTCCGATCACTATAAAAAGTGAACCGAATGGAATCAAAAAGAAAAAGAGGAATTTTCTTTTAAGGTCATTTTTATCCATTTCATATGCAAGATATACTGAAAAGATAATATCCATTGCTATAATAACATGTCTTCCGCTTTGCCACCCGAATATGGAGTAGAGAATAATGAATACAAAAATTATAATCATTACCAGATAAAAAACCTGCTTAAGCGTATGTGCTTCCTCAACAGGCAGATATTCCTCAAGGTATAAGAATCTTGAAGATTTAATTTGGGAACTGTTTTTAAGTCTAGGCCATATAAATCTAACAGCGAAAAACATGGCAGTAAAAATTAAAATACAGACTAAAAAACTTATAATTAAACCTAAAATCATCATTGACTCATTCATTACCATTATTCTTCACCCCCATCTTCAAGAAGCCTTTCCAGCTCATCAAGCCGCCTGTTGAATTTTCTAACTAAAATTGCCGCCGTTAATGTAGCCGAACCTGCACCTGATATGATATATCCTCCCCAGACCAGAAAAACACTGTTCAGTTTTCCTAAAGCAGATTGTCCTAAAACTACATAACCGTTACTTGTAAAAGCATTGGAAGCCATTACCAGGGCATCAAGAGGTCCCTTATTCTCAGCAAATTGGGTAACGAAAAAGCTGATGAAAATTATGGCAAATGTCAAAACAACTGTAACACCCAGACCGTTTGAAAATGTGTATTCCTGGAATTTTCCATAGTAATACTTGATGAAATAGATAAATATCAGGAAATGAACGAAATCTACCAAATAAGTTAAAGAAATACCATCGAAAAGTGCGTATGTCAAAGATCCGAAAGGCACTAAAAGCAACAGAATTATTTTATGCATCTTAGATGTTTCAAATGTAACAGCAATATACAGTGAAAGTAAAATATCAAATGCAATAAAATAAATCCAAGAGTTATCAAAGATGGATATGAAATAAAACAGATAAATGAAACATAAAGCCATCAGTATGAGATAGAATACCTGTTTTAAGGTCTGCACTTCTTCAAGTGGAAGGAATTCTTCGGGATTGAGAAATCTGCTTGAACTGTTTTGAATAATATCACGTATCTTCACACCGATAAAAACCAAAACAAAAAACAAAGCAATTACAACAACAAATTCCACAATAGAAGTTACAACTAAATCCACTTAAATTCACCTATATAATATATATACTATTTAGTATATGTAACTTTGCTAAAAATTTTATAATAGGGAATGAATTAAATAATATTACAAAAACGGTGAAAATATGAAAAATATACATAAAATACTCATAGTTGTAATTGTTTTGGCAATAATAATTGCAGGAGCATTCACTTTGTTTGGAAAAACTGCTCCAACAGGGAACAGACCTTCATATAACGTGTCCGCCTTAAGCCAAAAGCTATCCATAAACATGAACAACTGGAGTTACGACAAAGACAATGACATCTACTATCAGATAGGACTCATATACTGCATGAATCCTGAAGATACCAAATATCAGTCATGCGGAATATACGTACCCGGAAAATACTTTGAAGCAACCGAAAACTCAAACGGAACATATTCCTGTAAAATTAAAGATGGGGAACAGGTCGGAAACTACACCTCATCATCAGCACCGATAGTAATGCCCGTAAATACACCAGGATACTCATCATGCACCGCACCTTCCAGCTATAATGCAGGAGAAATCAAGAACTATACTGATGCAGGTTTCATTTACCTGAATGCAGGATGCAGAGGAAGAGACAACGCTGAAGCACCTGATGGAGTTACAGATTTGAAATCAGCAGTAACATACTACAGATTCAACGGCGATGTACTTCCAGGCGATACAGAAAACATATTTACATTCGGCCACAGTGGTGGAGGAGCACAGTCTGCAATAATGGGCGCAAGCGGAAACAGCAAACTCTACACTCCATATCTTGAAGACGTTCAAGCTGCAATGGTTGACAAGGATAGAAACACTTTATCCAATGCAATTGCAGGGGCAATGTGCTGGTGCCCAATTACAAATCTGGATACCGCCGATGAGGCTTATGAATGGAACATGGGCCAATATGCAAGAAGCAATTCATCATTTACCGGTGAACTCAGCAGAGATATGGCAAAAGAGTATGCAACATACATCAATAATCTAGGTCTTAAAGACCCTAACGGCAACACACTGACCCTTGAGGAGAGCTCTTCAGGAGTTTATACTTCAGGATCATACTATGATTACATGTTAAGCGTTACTGAAGAGTCACTGAACAATTTCTTAAATGATACCGCATTCCCTTACACCCCAAGTGCAGGAGGAATGGGCGGAATGCCTTCAGGAGGAGCTCCTTCAGGAGATGCACCAAGTGATTCAGGAAACATGCCATCAGGAGATATGCCCTCAGGTGAAGCGCCAAGTGATGCGGGAAGTGCTCCGGCAGGAAATGCTGCTGGAGAAATGGGTTCATCAGACACATCAGACAATACTACATACAACACTGCCAAGGATTATATCGCATCACTGAACGGCAATGAAACCTGGATTGAATATGATGAAAGCACAAACACCGCTAAAATAACAAGTCTGGAAGCATTTGTAAAACATTGCAAAAATCCGTCAAAATCAGCACCTGCATTTGATGACTTGAATCGTTCACAGGCTGAAAACGGACTCTTTGGACTTGATGCAAACGGTTCATCCCATTTTGATAAAATAGCAAGTGACCTGCTTAAAAACAATAGTGATAAATACTCCAAATTCAGCGATTATTCATCAGATTATGTCAATGAATACAGCAGTGATTTGGAAAAAACAGACAGCCTGAACAATACAATCAAGACCTGTGTTGACATGTACAATCCAATGTATTACCTATGCGATTATTACGACGGTGCAGGAAGTTCAGATGTGGCCAAATACTGGAGAATCAATACAGGTATTGAACAGGGCGACACATCCCAATGTGTTGATGTAAATCTGTATTTAGGTGTTTTAGGTAAAGTAGGATCTGATAATGTTGAATTTTCAACTGTATGGGGTCAAGGACATACTCAGGCTGAAAGAACCGGTGACAGTACAAGCAATTTCATAAACTGGGTCAACAAATGTTTGAATTAAGAAATCAATATTGATTTCTTAAATTTCTTTTATTTAATTAATTAGAAGATTTAATTTCTCTTTCCTACTCTTTAAACTTATTCATAACATAATTCAACAATGCAATCTATTTTTCCCATGAAAATACCCTGTATTTTTTCCTAATCATATCATAAATATCAAAATATATTACTTAACAGCAGCAAAATGCCTGCAAATATTAATATTAATGAATTTAACATAAAAAATTTAAATTGCACTGCTTAAAACATCATGATATGCCTTTAAGTCTTTTTCACGCAAATTCAACTTGTGCATCAGCTCAACGATTAACGCATCAAGCAAAACCAGAGCAGACACTTCAAAAGCAGTTCCCATTAAAATCAGTTCAAGGGGACGGTAAATATTACTTATTCCATAGATTTCATGGGGCAGTTCATACATCTGAGCCATTATTTTTTTATCGGCCATGTCAATGTTTTTCCTTGGAAGGGCATCCAGCTGACGTTTTACTTCATCACTATTTTCAAAATTCATTATTGTTTTAGGTAAAAACTCTATGAAATTGTCGATATCGGAATCCTCAAGGTTTACTAGTATCTGTGGCAGGGAATCGATGACTATTCTTGCATCTGACTTTTGAGCCAGTTCGGATTCAGTGTTGCCGCAAACAGCAAGGAATTTAACATTATCAATTTTAGAATCTTCAACAATCTGAGTAATTGAATTGGATTTGCCTGATTTTGAAATGATTATGATTATATCTCCATCCTGAACCGGAGGGGCGATTGTTTCATTGAATACATATACATAGAAACCCAAATGCATCAGTCTCATGGCAAATGATTTTGCAACAAAACCTGATCTTCCGGCTCCAGCTAGGAAAATTGTTGTTTTCTTTTTAGGTGATGTTCGCTTATTTGAAGCTGTTAGAATAATGTCTCTAAATTTGATAATTGCCTCTTCCTGATTTTCAACTACATTTTTAGTTCTATTCAGATTTTTTAATATTTCATCCAATGATAAATCCATATATTTTAACTCAGACATGTCAATAACCTTTTTTTAATTTTTGAAATTGTTTTACACTTTTCTATATTTAATTGTATCTTTAGAATTAGATAAGGAATTATGAGTCTTGATTCTCTTCTTTTTCTAGTTCATGTTTTTCTTTAAGCTTCTGCTTAATAGCTTCCTTTTCATTGCTTTCAAGCTCTTCTTTCTCTTTAAGCTTCTGCTTAATAGCTTCCTTTTCCTGTTCTTCTTTAAGCTTTTGTCTTATTTCTTCTTCCTGTTCCTGCCTGATTTTTTCCTCTATCAATTTTTGCTGTCTTTCCAGCGCCATTAAAAACCATTTCGGATACTGTTTTAAAGATTTACATCCTTCAAAAATCAGGTCCATATTTTCCAGTTTTTCAACATTCCAATTGTCAAGAACAGACCCATCCTCGAGTTTTTCACAGTCAAAGAACATGTGGTCCATGGAAGTTACATTGCTGACATCCCAATTGGCCATTGGAGAAGCATTTACCAATGCTCTGCAGTGTTCAAACATTCCGGACATGACCTTTACATTAGAAACATTCCAGGCCGCAAGGGATGAGAAGTTTTCTATTGAAATGCATCCGAAAAACATTCCGTTCATGTTTTCAACATTTGAGACATTCCAGCTGCCTAAAGACAGAATATTGACCAGAGATATGCAATTCCAGAACATTGCTCTCATAAACTGCACATTTTCAACGTTCCAATTGCTTAACGGCACATCAACCAGTGACAGGCATCCTAAAAACATCCCATTCATATCCTTAACGTTAGATACATCCCATGATGATATCGGTGCGATATTATTTAGGAATTTGCAGTCATGGAACATGAATTTCATGTCAACAACATTGGAGACATCCCACATTTTTAAAAATGATATATCCTCCAGAGACTGGCATTTGTCAAACATTCCGACCATTTTCTCGGCACTGTCGACACCGTATGCAAATACTGCCTTTAAAGATGTCATTCCAGCATAATGCTCGGTCAAATCAGTTTCACCGGAGAGATCCTCATTAACATATAATATATCCTGTCTGTTTGCTACCTTGTCCCAGCTTGTCAGGTTTGTACCGTCCTTCAGTATGATTAAAACTTTAAAATCGCCCAGATTGAAAATACTGTCGGTGATTTTATTTAATCTGTTGAATTCAAGAAGATTTTTGCTGCTTCCTTTAAACGCACCATTTGGACACCACATCGGATAGATTTTAATGTTTTCACAGTTTTCAAAGACATTGTCAGCATATTGAATTTCACCCATTATCCAGAAGTCAAGAGGATTTGTATTTTCAAGGGCCTTGCAGTCCCTGAACATGTCATTTATGTTTATAACCTTTGATACATCCCATTTTTCAAGTCCAGATATATCAACCAGTGATTTGCATCCGTCAAACAGGCTTTCCATAGTTCTTATATCGGAAGTGTTCCAGCTGAACAGTGATGAGGCGTCAGTCAGTGATTCACATCCTGCAAATATGCCTGTTAAGCTTTTGACATTGGAAATATCCCATGACACTAAAGAAGTAATGTCCTCCAGTGATTCGCATGAGTTGAAAAGATCTTCCATTTCATATACATTACCAATATCCCATGATTTGAGTGAAGATATGTCTGTTAGTGCTGTGCAGCCGCAAAACATTTCAGTAATGTTTTGGACATTGCTTACATCCCAATCCGTTAAAGCAGAGACATCCGTTATGGATTCACAGCCATTAAAAAGACCTTCCATATCAGTCACGTTTGAAACATCCCAATTTTTCAAGGCTGAAATGCTTGTAATTGAACTGCATCCGTCAAAAAGTCTGCTGATTCTTGTGATGTTTGATAAATCCCAGTTTTTCAAAGCAGAAATGTCTTTTAGAGAAGTGCAGTCAGTAAATAAAGATAATAGTGATGAATTATTGTCCATCTTAGATAAATCCCATTTTTTTAATGCTGAAATGTTTTTTAATGATTCACATCCTCTAAACATTGCAGTTATGTTGAATGCACTGGATAAATCCCAGTTTTTCAAAGCAGAAATGTCTTCAAGAGATATGCAGTAATCGAATATGCAGGCCATATCAGATACATTGGATACATCCCATTTTTTCAGGGCTGAAATATCCTTCAGACTGACACAATCTGAGAAAATGTAATGCATATCTTCAACATTGCTTACATCCCAGTCCTTTAAAGCAGAGATGTCTTCAAGACTGGAACAATACCCGAACATATTGCCCATTGATTTAAGATTGGATACATTCCAGTTAGAAAGAGCTGAAATGTCACTTAAAGACTGACATCCTTCAAACATGCTGGTCATGTTGACAACATTTGAGACATCCCATGATTTCAGTGAAGTGATGTCTGATAGAGATTCACATCCCTGAAACATCCCTTCCATATTCTTTACATCACCAAATCCAAAAGGAATTATTGCTTTAAGATTAGTCAGACCAGCATAACGTCTTGCCAAATCAGTTTTACCGAACAAATCTTCAGTAATATAAATAATATCCTCTTTATCATCAACAAAATCCCAACTGGTTAAATTGGAACCGTCCTTAAGGATTATCAATACATTTAACTCATTTAATTCATATATGCTTTGAGTTGTTGTATTCAGCATCTCAAATTCTCTAAGCTCTTTACTAATCATATCATCATCTAAAAATAATTACAAATTATAATTTTGTCCAATGAAATATATAAAATATATTTACTGCAGTCAGTATCTGTCAAAGTGAACCTTTGATTTGTCATATCTTAGTTTAACTTCATTTTCTACTGCAGGATAGCCGACACAGATTACTGAAAATGGAATGCAATAATCAGGAATTTCCAAAAACTCCTTCAATTTTAATGTACGGTCTTCTATTGGATGAAAACCCAGCCATACTGCACCCAGACCTTCATGGGTTGCCTGAAGCAAAATGTTTTCATTGCATGCTCCAAGGTCCTGCTCAATCATTCCAATCACTTTTGCCTCATTCAGGTTTCCCAAAGTAATAATGAGATGTGAAGCGTTTTCTGCAGGCTTTGCAAACTGGTGCATCTGAGAAATTGCCTTTTTATCTTCACTTTTTGAAACAACCACAAACTCCCAAGGCTGTGAATTGCATGATGACGGAGCCTGCATGCCTGCTTTAAGCAAGTTTTCTATCAGTTCATCCGGAACTTTTTCATCTTTGAATTTACGTACACTATGTCTTTTAAAAATTAAACTCATCTAACCACCAAATAGCTCTTCAATCTCTTCTCTAACATAAGGATAGTCATTGCTGTCTGTTAAAATCTGGACCTGATCTGAATACTGGATTTTGAAGTCCTCCGTTGGAATTATATACTTGCCGTTTCTGATAACTGACACAACAATTGCATTTTTAGGAAATGGAATGTCCTTGATTTTAAAGTTAATGTAATTGCAATCCAACGGCACAAGATATTCACTCAGGACATGTTTTGAAGGCTTTTTAACGAACTGCCTGTTTTTGCTTAAAAGCAACCTGTCATAAAGTGACTCATAGATAGGTTCGTTTCCGAGAAGTGTTGGAACAACATATGCAATAAGTGACACGATAATCATTGCCACAAGGGATTCTGTTGAGCCAGACATTTCCGCAAGAAGTACAATACCAGTAATTGGTGAGCGGACGGTTGCTGCAAAAAACCCTGCCATTGAAATTATAACAAACCGATAAATCAAATCATGCTGCCAGCCGAAAGCCGGAACAACAACTGAACCGAATACTGCACCTATATATGCGCCCAGCACAAGGATAGGCAGGAATATGCCTCCAGGAGCTCCTGATGAGAATGAAAACATTGAAAATAGATATTTCAATACAAGAAGCAATACAAGAACTCCAAGTGACGGGATAGCTATGTCAAGCATGTCCATCATGAAATGACCTCCGTCACTAATTTCAGGAATCATGAGAGCTACAACACCTGAAACCATGAATACCAGCACGAACTTGAGCCATGAAGGAATCTTAAGATTTTTTACTATATCGCTTGACTTGATCATTCCAATATTATAGACATAACCCAGAAGGCCAACAATCAAACCTAAAACGATTAAAATCCAGAATGAATCCAAAGGAATGTTCAATACAGGGAAATTCAATATTGTGGACTGGCCGAAAATGCCCTTTGAAATAAAGTCAGATACAATAGCTGAAACCAGAGCTATGAAAACCAGGGTCTTATCAAAACCGTGATTGATTTCCTCAAAGACAAATATCACTCCTGCAAGGGGAGCATTGAATGCTGCAGTGATACCGACAGCAGAACCTACAAGAATCAGGCGAAGCTCATCGGTTTTGGATCCTTTGAAAAGCTTGGCTATTCCCTTTCCGGCCATACCTCCAATCTGAACGGACGGACCTTCAGGACCTAATGACAAACCGCCCAATGCTGTTAAAACACCGGCTACTATTTTAGAGAAAAGTACTTTTGCCCAGTTGGCTTCCATATGGCCTTTTACCTCCGCATAAACCTGAGGTATGCCGCTTCCAGAAGAATCTGCTTCCCATTTAGTTAAAAAATCAATTAAAAGCCCCATTATGGCAAGGGCTATAAAAAATAAAATGATGTAAAATACATTTCCATGTATAATACTTAAATAATCTCTTAAAACACTTTCTGAACCTGCAAGCAGCAAACGGTATAAGCATACCATCAATCCGGCAAATATACCTACCAGTACACCCTGAACAGTTAATCTGAAAATGTACTTTGGATTTTCTGTCACAGATTTTAAAGTTTTTTCAAGAGATTTCATTATTTATTAATTTATTGTAAATCATATAAGTTATTTTCATAGTCTTCGACAAAATATCTTATATTTTTTCTTCCCTTGGTTATGATTGAGTGACCTTCGCACTCCAGTTTGTGTTTTTGGTATTCAATTCCTCCAGGATATTTAGGATTCAGCTCACCGTGGGATTTTAAAGTTCTCCAAAAAGGAATTCTATCAAAATCCCTTTCACAGCTTGCCCTGGCAGACAGGTTTATGAACATTCCAGCAGTCATCGGGCAGGTGAAATCAGCACCACGCCTTTGGGATAAAAATTCCCTGATTTCACGGATGGTAATCACTTTGCCTTCAGGAATTAAAGCCATAATGTCATTGTACTCCAGTGGCGGAGCTATCAGCATGTTTTTTCCGCCATATATCTCGATTGACCTTTCATGGTCAACCACTACTATTTTCGGCATATCTTTAGAGTCTTGTAATTTATCATTGAAAGTTTTGCGTGCCATAATATCACCTTTGAAAAATCAAAGTAAACTTATTTAGACCTTACTGATATTTATACTCAATGAAAACAAAAACAGTTCAAATAAATCTTAACAATTCAAGTAAATTTATACAAATTCACCCAAATACAAAATTAATTAAATAAAATATAAATTTTAAAAGATAAATTATTATTTTTTTATACTTATTGAGTTTTTAAAATTAAAATAAAAATAATTATACAAAGTATATAAAATTTATTATACATTAAAAATATAATATATACTTATTAAAGTTCAAAGAATAATGATTCAAATAATGTTATTAAAATGAACAATTTATTAAAAATGAGGGAATTTATGTTAGATATAGTTTATATTTTAAATCAGATTGACAATTTTTTGTACTTTCCCATACTGATTATTGTTATGGCAGTATCAGGATTGTATTTCACCACCAAAACCAGAGGGGTGCAGATAAGGCTGTTCATTGAATCTGTCAAACTCCTTCTGGAACCTTCAGAAGACAAAAAATCCGTATCCTCACTGCAGGCAATGCTGGTTTCCACCGCTTCAAGGGTAGGGACAGGAAATATCATAGGTGTTTCAACAGCACTCTGTCTCGGAGGACCAGGAGCATGTTTCTGGATGTGGGTTATGTGTATTATCGGAGCATCCTCCGCTTTCATTGAAAGTACACTTGCTCAAATCTTTAAAAGAAAAGATGATGAAGGAAAACCTTATGGGGGACCTGCATATTATATTGAACATGGCCTTGGAAAACCGAAAATAGCTGCACTGTTCTGCATTTTCCTAATCTCAACATATGCTTTGGGATTCAATCTTTTATGTTCATATAACCTCCAGTCAACCTTCATGGACTATTCATTCTATAATGCAACAACACCTCTAATCATAGGTGCAATATTGGCAATAATAGTCGGATACTGTCTGCTTGGAGGAGAAAACAGAATCGTCAAGATTACAAGTACAGTAGTTCCTATTATGGGAGTTTCATATGTTGCAGTGGCATTGATTGTCATATTATTCAATTATCAGAACATTCCATCAATGTTTCTTTTGATTTTCCAGGATGCATTTGATTTCCAATCCATTGCCGGAGGTATTGTCGGATCTTGTCTTGTATACGGAATTAAAAGAGGATTATTCTCAAATGAAGCAGGTGTGGGATCTGCTCCTAACGCTTCAGCTTCCGCTAATGTATCACACCCTGCAAAACAGGGCCTTGTACAAACATTATCAGTTTATATAGATACACTTCTTTTATGTACTGCAACTGCATTGATGTGCTTGTCTACCAGTGTTGCAAGGGACGTGACAGTTTCAGGAGCACCATATGTACAGAATGCAATTTCAACCGTTTTCGGTACAGCAGGACCTATATTCATCACAGTTGCGATGGTGCTGTTTGCATTCACAACATTGCTCGGTAACATATATTATGTGGACAATGCATTGGCGTTCCTAAACAAAAAAAGGGTTCCTTCAAAAAGATTCATGCAGATATTTTACCTGTTATGTGTAGTGGTAATTTTTGTCGGTGCGATAATTCCTATGGATGCCGCCTGGGCAATGGCTGACATTACAATGGGACTAATGACATTGATAAACCTGCCGACATGTGTAATTCTTGGAAAATACGCCATCGGATGTCTGCGCGATTATGAATATCAAAAGAAAGCAGGAAAAAATCCAGTATTTAAGTTAAGTTCAATAGGGCTTAACGAGGAAGAATTCGATTTCTGGAAAGATTAATTTAAAAAAAGTTTCTTTAAAAAATCTGAAATATTATTTTTAAAAATAAAAAAAAGGTAGTGAGATATTATCTCACTATTTTACAGTTAATTTTACACTTTTACTGCTTGATTCATAGGACACATCACCTGCAAATGAAAGTTTTGCAGTGAATTTTCCTTTCTTGTTGAGATTGGTTATTTTAAAGGTAACCTGACCTTTACTGTTAGTTTTACCAGTGTAGGTTTTGCCGTTGACTTTTAAAGTAATCTTTTTACCGGATGCAAGGTAAGTTTTACCGTCAACAGAAGCACCTTTAATGGTTTTTAAAGTAACAGTTAACTTTTTGGTTTTTGTTGCAACTTTGTAGGTTTTTGCAGATGCAGAAATTGATGTAGGTTTCTTGTTGATTTTAACTACATAAACAGACATAGAAGCCTTATATTCATCATCACCTAAGAAAACAACAACAAAGGTGTATAATCCTGCATTCTTAAGGTTGATTTGAACATTAATGAAACCGTTTTCATCAGAAACCCTTTCCAGAGTAACTCCATTATATCCAATATAAACTGTTTTATTTACAAGAGAGTTGCCGTTTTCATCAACAAGACGTGTTGTAAAGTTACTACCCCTTTCACCAACATAATAATCACAGGAGTACTGCTCAAAGTTTTCACCAAGTATGGATGTCGGAATCAATTCAGGAACCAAATTAATTGAAAGACTGCATGGCATGAAAGAACCATTACCTTCATAGATTATTTCTACAAAACTTCCTGAAATGTTTTCAATGACAAACCAACCGTCCCTATCAGTTGTAGTATTGAATTTAACATCATCAACAGTGTAAATGATACTGGTATTAGCTAAAGCATCACCGGTAGATAATGTTAAAAATGCACCCAGACTGTTTTTGTAAACAGTCACATTCTTAAAGCTGGTATCAAATGCTTCAAGATAGATGTTAGTACTATTTTCTGCAGCAGCGTAATCATCATCGCCTTCAAAGACAACAACTACACTGTGATCACCATAATCAAGAGAAGGAAGAGTTAAACTGCCAACACCTTTATCATTCAACTTAACAGTAGATTTAACACCGTCAACAAATACAGATACTTCACCAAGAGCATTGGATTTAACAGTAACAACAGCATCTCTACCATTAATCTCATAGCTTACATCTAAAGTTGTATTGATTTTAGCAGGATTAACATTACTTAAATCAACTTCAAAGCTGGAAGGCATGAAAGAATCTTTACCCTCATATTTAAGCTCAACAACTTTACCAATAACATCTTCTACAGCAACCAAACCATCTTCACCAGTAGTTACATTATACTCTTTTCCATCAACAATAACAGTAACAGTCTCATTAGCCAAAGCATCACCAGTAGCTAAAACCAGATAAGCAGACAAACCATAATTATCAACAGTAACATTGACAAACTTAGTGTCAAACGCTTCACGATAGATGTTAGTACTGTTTTCTGCAGCAGTGTATTCATCATCGCCTTCAAAGACAACAACTACACTGTGATCACCGTAATCAAGAGAAGGAAGAGTTAAACTGCCAACACCTTTATTATCTAACTTAACAGTAGATTTTACACCGTCAACAAATACTGCAACTTCACCAAGAGCATTGGATTTAACAGTAACAACAACATCAGTACCATTAATCTCATAGCTTACATCTAAAGTTGTATTGATTTTAGCAGGATTAACATTACTAAGGTCAACTTCAAAGCTGGAAGGCATGAAAGAATCTTTACCCTCATATTTAAGCTCAACAACTTTACCAATAACATCTTCTACAGCAACCAAACCATCTTCACCAGTAGTTACATTATACTCTTTTCCATCAACAATAACAGTAACAGTCTCATTAGCCAAAGCATCACCAGTAGCTAAAACCAGATAAGCAGACAAACCATAATTATCAACAGTAACATTGACAAACTTAGTGTCAAA
>NZ_SUTM01000014.1:41026-61790 GCF_015062935.1 Methanobrevibacter sp.
GCATCACCAGTAGCTAAAACCAGATAAGCAGACAAACCATAATTATCAACAGTAACATTGACAAACTTAGTGTCAAATGCTTCTAAGTATACATTAGTAGCATTGCTTGCTGCACTGTGGTATTTATCACCGTCATAGAGTACAACTACGCTGTGATCACCGTAATCAATTGAAGGGACAGTTAAAGTTGCATTTCCGTTTTCATCCAATTTAACAGTGTATTTGATTCCGTCTACAAATACAGTTACTTCACCGTTAGTATTAGTATTGATGTTTATAATTGCATCAGTGCCTTTAATTTCATATGCAAGGTCAATGGTAGTGTTTTCTACAATAAGACCTGTTACTTCAACAGTTTCTGAAGTGCTGTTCGGATTGAATGCGTCATCTCCAAGGTATGTTGCGGTAACTGTGTGGTTTCCTGCAGGAACCTCTGCAGCGAATATTACCATACCATTATTTACAGGTAAGAATACACTTTCATCATCAATACGCAGTTCAATTAAACCTGTAGCGGTCTCATTAACTAACGCAATAATTCTAACTTCATCGTCTTTAGCAGTAACATGCAGGTCAATGGAAGTGTTGTTCAATAATGGAAGTATTTCTGAAATTATGAACTGAACATTCTTACTTGCAGAAGAGAAATATTCGTCTCCAGGATATGTTACATTTGCAACATAGATTCCGGGATTGTAGTCATTGATGAATGTAGCTATTCCATCAGTTATAGGAGCATAGAATTTATTACCTGCAATGGTGATTTCAATATTACCTTTTGCATAAGGATCTACGTTAACTGTGATATTTACCTTTTTATCATCAGTTGATGTATTTACCTTAAATTTAGGGTCTTCTTTACTGACTGTTACAGGAGCAGTGATATTTACAGCAGTGTAATTTTCATCTTCAGCATAAGCAACAGTGATTTCATATTCACCAGGGCTGAGAGTTAATGAAATGTGGCTTTCAACATCAGCTTCCAAAGTAACTGTATCTGAGAAGCCTTCAAAGCTCATAAGGTAATTTCCTGAAACATCAGTTTTCAAATCAACAACTACATATTCAGGGAATGTTACATTACCGACAGTTACATGGAGATCAGGTGTTGCTTTTAGGACAGTGAAGTTTTTAAAATCAGCACTTCCTATAATGTTCTCATTACCTTCATTGCTTACCACAAACATGTAATTTCCGGCAGCCAAATCTGATACTAAAACAGAAGTGTCATTGGTTTTTAAAGTGTAAACTACCTCTTCGTTTTCATCGAAAATCACTACATCAAATGTTACATTGTAGTCATCATAGTAGCTTATAGTCACGTCTTTGCCATAGGTAACGTTTTCTATTTCGTTGATTTCAATGCGGGAATCTGCCTGATATATTGTGAATGTTGTGTTTTCTATGATATTATTGTAGTCTGGGTTGTCATAAGTTACATTTGCATAGTATTCACCGGCATTCAATTGTGTAGAATTGTTGTATCCTACTCCATCTACCACTTCGATTGTTAATTGTGTTCCGTTGATATCTACATGGTATAATCCGTCAACATCAGCAGAAATTATAATCAGCATTTCTCTTCCATACTCTGCATCTTCAACAAAGATATTGACATAATTATCTTTTGTTACCTCAATTAAACTTGATGTTTCACTTCCTGTAATGTTTTCATTTCCTATGTTGGTTACAGTCAGGTTGTACTGGCCAACTTCTAAGACAGGCAATACAAATGATGTATCATTTATAACTTCAGCAAAGACTATGTTGTTTCCGGAATCCATGATTATTACATTGTATTCAGCTGGGAAATCATCTGAAATGAATACTGTAGTATTTTGACCATAGGTGACATTTTCTACACTAATCTCAACATTTGACTGTGCCTTTGTAACTGTGAAGTTATAGGTTTCAATGACATTAAAGTAATCTGCTCTGTAGAATGATACGTTTGTAGTGTATGTTCCGGCAGCAAGATTCAATGCCGCTGAACCGTATCCGTTATCTACATGAATAGTTACGTTTATTGAGTTAATGTGTGCTGTGTATTCACCGTCTGCTGTTGCTGTAATGTATACTACAACTCCCTGTCCGTATACTGCATCATCTGCTGAGATTACAATTCTATTTTCAATTGGAATTATATTGAATTTGGTTGAATTTTTGCTTTCAGTTCTGTTTTCATTTCCAAGGGCAACTACGGTCACATTGTATGTTCCAACAGCATATCCTCCAGGGATTTTAATGGAATTTCCATCAGTAACCCTATTGAATATGATATTGTCCCATGCATCGTATACAGTAACATTATATGATGAAGTATCACCTGAAAATGTAACTGTTACAGGACTGGTATAGTTCACATCAGAAATCGGATCTATTTTCACTGTTGAATTTGTTTTTAATATTTTGAATGCTTTTTCAGCACTGGTTGGTTCGTATGTTGCGTTTCCTTGGTTGAATACTATGATGTTATAGAATTCATCGCTAGCAGGTAAATCAACCATCACATAACTCAAGTTGGTTTCATTATCATAGAACACATGTGTGAAATCGCTGTTTGTTATTACAACTTCAACAAATGTTTTGTTTTTAACTTCAAATGATATGTTGACATTTCCGTATGTAAATTCAGTTCCGTTTTCAATGTTGATTTTAACTTCACTTGGATAGATATGAGTATTTGCTACAATAAATTCATCATCTTCTGAAACCTGAGTGTAATAGCTGTCTTCAAAGTGTGTAGCATTGAAGGTATATTTTCCATCCATTAATGTATCGAAATTGAATACTGCCTGACCGTTTGCATCAGTTGTTAAGGTTACATTTTTGATGACTCTGTTTTGGCTGTCTTTTATTACAAGTGCAATATTTATTCCGCTTTCATTTGATGAACGTACCGGATTGCTGTCGGTTGTTATTTTTCCGTTCCAGTAAGTTACATTGGAAAATGTTATGTTTACGTCAGATTTTATGGCATTCATGTAGTTTGCGCCACCAACGATAGCTAATGTTAAAGCAGTATCATTGATTTTGTATTCAATACTGTCTGCATTTACCTTGTTGTTAAGGAAAATGGAATTTTTAACAGTCACATCTTCTGCATCGTTGTATATTGCACCACCATCGGCTTTGAATGCAGTATTTAATCTGAATTCACAACCGTCAATAGTTATGTTTTTGTCTCCGCTGATTGCAATTGCCCCTCCGTCGGATCCAGTATTGTTTGTGAATTTGGATTTTTCAATGAGTACATTTTCATCTCTGATTAAGCGGATTGCTCCTCCAAAATACTTGTCGTTTTTGTTGTTTGTAAATTCACAGTTTGAGATGGTTAAACCTTTTCCGTTTTCATAAAGTACTGCTCCGCATGATTCCTCAGCTGTGTTGTTTATGAAATTGGAATTCAGGATTTTGACATCGTTTACACCGTCCATCTTGATGGCACCGGCATAGGTGTCTGTAAATCCGTTCATGAATGTGATATTGTTGAATACCACATTACTGGTGTCACTAATATCAAATATTCTGGATTTGCCTTGTGCATTGATTTTGTGGCCATTACCGTTGATTGTAATCGGTTTTTCAATTTTTATTCCATCAGTAATAGTGTCCAGGCCAATGGTGTAGATTACATCACGTGTAAGGTCGAAAGTTCCGCTTGCAGCATCAATCTGTTTTTGCAACCATGCGAAATCTCCTTCTGTCTGGGTGATGTTGAGTATTAAAATTTGGTTGTTTATTTTTGCGGTCACTGTTTCCTGTATGGCATTTGTTGTGAAAGATACAGTTGCCTTGTTGTTTGTAACCTCTTTATCTGTGAATACGCCACCTTTGTCTGATGAGAATTCAACATTCCAATTAGTCAGTTTTCCTGTGAATTCTTCTCCTTTATTGTTTTTAAAGTAAACAGTTAATTTTGAGCTGCCAGCCTGTGATTCTGTTACGTTTAAGTATGCGTGCAAATATCTGTCATCTGAGATTACAGTGTTACTTCCTGCTCTGTGCCATTCGACTATGTATTTTGCATTCTTGAAGTCTGGGTTGTTGTTTCCCCACCAGTTATTGGCGATTGTTCCGTATTTTCCGCAGTTGAACACTCCGCTGTCACTGGTAGCCTTGTTGTTGATGAATATGTTGTCAACCATAGTCACAGTGGAACCTGATGAGTCGACATATATTGCAGCACCTGATCCGTGTGCTTTAGTTTCAGTCAAAGCGGTGTTTCCTTCGAAGTAGCAGGACTGGAATGTGACATCATTTTTATTGTTTATGAATATTGCTCCTCCGTAGTATCCTGTATTGTTTATGAATGTAAGTCCATATGCATTATTTTCAAAAGTTGAAGCATAAATCGCACCACCTTTATTTGCAGCTATATGATTCCATGTTTTAATAGAGTTGTTTATGAATGTACATGGATTATACTCATTAAGCCATACCAATGTATCAGCATGAACTGCACCTCCTCGATCAACTGCACTGTTATTTATAAAATTACATCCACCAAGCTCTAATCTGTTTATACTACAAATTGCTCCACCATATCTTTGTTCATTCCATATTTTAACATAGGTTTTTAAAGTAGCCTGATTGTTGGTGAAATTTGAGTTAATCACTCTAAGGGTTGATTTACCCTCATAATTAATTGCACCACCTTTTCTATGTTCATACCGACTATATTCTGCTGTGACTTGATTGTTGTTGAAAATACAGTTGCTTATCAAGACTCCTTGTGTATTTTTACTATCTATGTTGATTGCACCACCGGCTGATGAACGAGCAAGATTGTTTTCAAATATTGAATTTCTGATTCCAGTGGATTCTGCATTGAGATATATTGCTCCTCCACCATTATCTTTAGAATTTTTATTTTTTATAAATTTGGAGTCTGAAACGTCTAAAATGTTTCCATTACCCCAAAAGTAAATTGCACCACCCTCATACCAAGCGGTGTTGTTAATGAATGTACAGTTTTGTAAAGTATAAGTAACCTTTTCAGGACCGTCTACGTAAATGGCCCCACCGTGTAATAATACTCCATTTTTAAAAATCAGATTCTTTATTACAACATTGATGCCGTTACTTTCTTTGCTGTCTGATTGGAAAATTCCTGTATATCCTTTAGCATCGATTGTGTGGCCTTTTCCATCTATTTCTATGCTTTTTTTGATGTTTATCACACCATCATTTTCTTGTGCGACATAGTCCTTTTCGAAAACGAACTTGTTACCTGCTAGAAATGCCTGTTCCAATTCGGTATATGTCCCCACACTCGCACTTAAATTGTTTTCATCAATTATTTTGCTTGTTATTTCGTCTGTCTCTTCCGTTTGAAGAGCATCTTCAGTTACAGTTAAAATTTCTTCATCACCCGTCAGTTGTGTTTCATTTTGAGCAGCACTTGCAAATGAAATGCTCAGTAAAATGAACATTATTAAACTGATGATGAAAATCTTATTTTTCAGCCTAATATTTTTTCCTCCAATCAATTATACATTAAAAGTTTTATAAAAAAAAGTATATATTTGTTTGTGCTATTTTCCTAAAAATTTGAACAAATTATTAAAAGAATATCAAAAATAGTATATTTTTTTATAAGGGCATTATAAAATTAAATTTAATTAAAAAATTATAAAAAAATAAAGAATTAATTGAATTAATTAGAGCTTCTCCAAGTGTTGCCGCATTTTGCGCAACGTATGAAATTGGTCGGTGCCTCATCAGCAGACCTGGTCTGCACCGTCCACCAGTACCCCTTGGTTCCGCCGCATTTATAGCAGGTTATTTTTGTTGTCGGAAGCGCCACATTGTTTCTGTCTGTGACAATGACCTTTGACTGAGGGTTGGTTTCGCCTTCCATGAGGTACTGCTCCTCAATATCATCATCGGTCAGTGATTTTTCATAGCCGCATCCACATTTAATCTTGCCGTCTTTAGGCATTAACATCTTACCGCAATCAGGACAGAATTCCATATCATTAAACACCATAAAAATTGATTACTATAAAAATAATTTAATGAACTTTTAATAATTCACCGCTTTTCATTCCATGAGTTTTTCTTTTCTATATATTACAATGTTTGCTATCAAAATGATAACTGCTACCAGAACCAGATAAAACTCCCTAGACAGCACCAGGACAAAATCGATTCCTATGCTTTTCAAATTCAGGTATGCTGTTGGCGGAATCACGTCCTGTCCGAACAGGTATGAAACTGCAAACATGAATGCAATTTCAAATATTATAATCAAAAGCAGTGCAGTAATGAATCTGATATGATTATTTGGAATTTTTCTTGCCTGAACAATGTTGTTTAAACTGTAAACAACCAAAAAGTAAAGGCCAAACAGTAAAGCAATATATATTCCTTCTTTAAAACCAAAAGCAATGAAAATATCAGCTGTAATTAAGGCAATGATAAATGAGGATATAAAATTTAATATTAAAACACGATAAAGATTTACATCAGCCATTTCATCACCTGATATGATATTGTATTTTAATACATATAAGGATTAGGAAAAAAAGAGAAATTGTAAAAAAAATTTGTCGTGGAAGGATTAACCCTCCACCATTATCAGCTTACCCGTCGCAGGGTCTTTGTAAACTTTACCCATCTCAGTATAACCCTGACCTGAGCTGTTTGAAGTATCCGGAGTTTCATTCAGCTGCTGGCCCTGATCAACTTCAGTCATGGTCTGTTGCTGCATCTGTTCTTGAATGTTTTGATTCGGATCAATCATTGCCTGCATGTTCCAGCTTATGATAACAAAAACTAAAAAACCAACAGCAATAACAAGCATTGCATCCACAAGGTTGGATGTACCTGCCATCGGGTCTTCTTCGACCCTTTTAGATCTTCTTCTGCTTTGTTTTCTTACCATAAAATCACTTGCTCATTCTGTCAAGAACAGCATCAATCAATGCATCCAAATCAGAAAGGTATCTGTCATACCAGCCTGACCTAATTTTACCGAGAACATAACATAATGCACCTGAACCGATACCGACAATAGTTGTGTTGAACGCAACGGTAAGGGAGCTTGCAAGAGTATTGATGTCACCAGCACCCAATGCGGCAAGACCCGGACCCATAGGAATCAATGTACCCATAAGACCTAATGTAGGTCCGATACGTGTAATGATATCAGTCTTTTGCAGGGTAGATAATGTCTTTTCCTCTTCAAATTCGAATAATTTACGAGCTAATGCTTCCCTTGAATCTTTTCCTAAAGTTTCGGATGATGCAATTTCATCTAAAACCTTTCTTTGAGCTTTAGGAATTTTAGCAGAGGAAATTACACTTTTCAATTGGTCAACTGTTTGTGCATTATTAATTTCATAAATCAAATCTCTGATTGTACCTACCGGAACTTTTCTTCTTGATGTATACTCCGCAATAACTCCACCCAATGTAATGATTGTTATAATTACAATAACAAGCAAAATTACAAGAACCGGAATTGTCAAACTCTGTGAAATTACATCAAGAGATCCAGTTAAAAATTCTCCACCAGGAATATTTAAAGCCATATTTTTTCACCTAAAATTTATTCAAGAATAGTTCTGCCTCTTTTATTTAAAATGAAACCGCCTGCAATCAGAATAGCAAATGCTAAAATAATCATCAGGATATCTTGAGGAGAACCAAGAGTTATAGGAGTTGTGGTTTTTGACAGTGCCCCTGCAATGTTTGGAATTACGATAGCTGAAAGCAGGAAATATGCACCAAGCAGAAGCATGAAGTTACCTAAAACCACAGGATATGGTTTAGATATAAATCTTACAATGGTGTTTGATGCAATATAGGTTACAATCATAACTCCAACAAGCGCAGCTGCAGCATACCAACTCAGATTAAGTGAACTGACACCTATGGTTGGAGCTACAATTAGAACACTTGCAATAATTGAACCAAAACAACATGGACAAGGTGCAATAATAGCTAGAGAAGTCGCAGTAGATGTATTTTTATCATGTATTTTCCATTCTCTTATAGTGAATAAACCTGCAATAATCATGATTGAAGCCATTATTATATAAAATATGGTATTATAACCGTAAATAGCCTGAATTAACTGTTCAGCATATAATGAAGCGATAGCAGAAATCAAAACAACTCCACCACCATATGCAATACAGATTATTGCAAATAATTTTTTGGACAAATTAGCCAAACCTGAAGCCAGCCCTATTTTTATACCGAAAACAAGAACTGACGCAAATATACCAACCTGCCATAATACACTCATCATATCCATATTAATTTCTCCATATCAAATTGAATTTAAAACTTTACAATTAACTATTACTATTATAAAGTATTTAATATTTTACAAATAACCGATGTGATTTAAAATAAACATCAATGTTAATATTTATTTGTTATAATAAAAAAAGATTAAGATTTAGCCTCATGCACCGAAACTTTATTCCCCCGTTGATTGCATTGGAACTTTCTTATGATTTAACAACAGACCTCTACAACTTGAAAATTTCAAATTCAACTCCTTTTAACCATTGTTTTAAGGAAATTCAATATATTGAGATTGATTTTCTCTTCAAATGCATGTTTGCTGTAGATTAAAAGAACTATTGAAATTACCGCCACAAAGATGGAAATAAAAATGGTAATTTCCGAAACTGTCAACATATTATCGCCCACAAGGGAGGGATTGTCCATATTCAAACCAACCACCATACATATTGTATTGAATACTCCTATGGAGATTGTTCTTCCCATATCCTTGCTTGTTGATAGAAATGCTGATGTATCCGCCAAGTCATCATCATCCACACAGGTTAAAACGTTCTTGTTGTTTGAAGGTGAAAATATTCCATGACCTATTCCCTGAAGAATCATTGCAACAATCAGCAATTCAATAGGCAGTGTTCTGATGAAAATCAGTATTATCAAAACGGCCAGTATGATTGTCATTGCAACGGCAGAGAGTGACCTTGTATCGAATCTGTTTGTAAGCTGTCCCGCTATTGGAGAGGTGACTACCATTACGATAGGTGTAATTAAAAGTATCAGACCTCCGATAGAGGCATCTATGTCCACAACGTAGAGAAGATACAGGGTAATGATGTATGTGAGAACATGGGTGATGTAGTAACTGGCAAATGCGGCAATGTTTCCTATTGTGTAGTTTCTGTTTTTTAAAAGAGTGAAGTTGAATGTTTTGTTTTGCTGATTTTTTTCATATTTCACAAGTATTACCAATAGTATCTGACTTACTGCAATAAGAGCCAGTCCCCAGAACATGTTCAGATTGAAAAAACCGATTACAAGAAGCACCATGGAGAAAATGTAGAGTATGGAACCCTTATAGTTTATTGTTTTTTTATCTATCCACTCGGTTTTGACCTTTCCGGTCATGAAGATAGGAACCAGACAGAGAACTGCGGATATGTAAAACAGGAATCTCCAATTCAGGAATGATACTATGACTCCTGCAATCGCCGGTGCGGAGGTCATTGCAAGATATCCTGCTGAGCTCACCATACCCAGAACCGGACCGAGTCTGTCATCCGGGATCTGTTTTACAACCATCACATAAAGTGAAACTGCAAGTCCTGCAAAGGAGAATCCCTGAATAATCCTGGAAGATATAATCATGATGGAATTAACAGAAAGTCCTGATAATACAAGTCCTATGGCCAGTATCACAAGGTTGATTTTAAAGTATCTCTTGATTCCATAGTTAGAAATGAATTTTGATAACGGAATGGAAATTGAAATCAATATGATGTAATAGACAATTGAAAGCAGGTTGAGTTCGGTTATACTCATGCATAAGTCATGCTGTATATCCTTAAGTGCGATGGTGAGCATATTGCCGACAAAAGCTGCGATGAACTGAGTCATCACTGCAATGATTATAACATACCTGTTTTCATTTTTATTATCCATATATTTAGTTAATTTTTACTTTAAATATATATTTTTTTAACCATATACTGCCCAGCAAAAGAAAATTTTATAGTAATCAAATTATAATATATATTATATTATTAATCTAAAAATGAGGCAAAATATGTTTTGGAATGAAGAAATAGAAACCATGCCAAGGGAAGACCTTGAAGAATTACAATTAAAAAAACTTCAGGCTACTGTTAAAAGAGCATTTGACAAGATTCCATACTATAACAAAAGATATACGGAAGCTGAAGTATTTCCTGAAGATATAGAAACTTTAAAAGACATTGAAAAACTTCCATTTATTACAAAAGATGACCTTAGGGAAAGCTATCCATTCGGACTGTTTGCAGTTGACATAAAAGACATCAAAGAACTGCACTCATCTTCCGGAACCACCGGAAAACCTGTAGTGTCAGGTTACACAGAAAAAGACCTTGACACATGGGCAGAAACCATTGCACGTGGTTTGACCATGATGGGAATCGGAGAGGACGATATCCTTCAGAACACACATGGATACGGAATGTTTACAGGAGGATTCGGTGTTCACTACGGATCACATAAGGTAGGAGCTGCAATCATACCAATTTCAACAGGCCAGACCCGCAGACAAATAGAAATCATGAACGATTTCGGAACAACCGGTTTAATCTTTACCCCTTCCTACGGAATACACCTCGGTGAAGTCGCCCTCGAAGACGGCATCGACCCAAAGGATTTGGGAATCAAAGCTATCGGATTCGGAGCTGAAATGTGGACTGAAGAAATCAGACAAAAGGTTCAGGACATCTTCGGATGCAAGGCATACAACATTTACGGATTAACCGAACTCATGGGTCCCGGTGTAGGTATAGAATGTGAAGCGCAGAAAGGACTGCACATTCCAGAAGACATCTACTATCCTGAAATCATTGATTCAAATACCGGAAAAACCTTAGGTCCTGATACTCCTGGAGAACTGGTTCTCACAAATCTTGAAAGGGAAGGAATGCCTGTCATCAGGTTCAGAACAAAAGACCTTACCAAGATAACCTATGAAAAATGTTCCTGCGGAAGAACACATGCAAGAATGAGCAGAATCACAGGTAGATCCGACGACATGATTAAAGTCAAAGGAGTAGCTATTTTCCCATCACAAATAGAAAAAGCATTGCTTAAAGCGGGAGATGTTGAGCCTCATTACATGATAATAGTTACAAGACCTGGAACCCTGGATGAAATTGAAGTAAAAGTTGAAGCTTCACAGGACATTTTCTTTGACGGAGTCAAGGAAATGATGGCAATACAGGAAAAAATCGGAAAATCAATTGAAAACGAAACCGGAATCAGAGTAAAAGTAACACTAGTAGAACCAAAAACACTACCAAGATTTGAAGGAAAAGCAAAAAGAGTAATCGATGAAAGGAATTTACATTAAGTGATAACATGAAAATCAAACAATTATCAATATTTTTACAGAACCGAATGGGAAGCCTGTCCAAACCTCTCGAAGTATTGACCGATGCAGGCATCAACATTAGAGCAATGTGCATGGCAGACACTTCCGAATTCGGTATTTTAAGACTTGTTGTTGACGACCCGATGAAAGGAAAAGAAGCGCTTGAGGAAAACAATTTCCTTGTAAAGATTACAGAAATCATAGGCGTTGAAATGAACGATGCACCAGGTGGCTTAACCGACATTTTGAAAGTTATTAAGGAAAATAAAATCGACCTGGAATATCTTTATGCATTTTCCCATGACAAATCCGAAAAAGCTATCCTCCTGCTTCATGCATCAGACATTGATGAGCTTATAAATGTACTTACCGAAAACAAAATAACCATCGTTTTAGCCGAAGAAGTCTACAATTTATAACTTCTTCATTTTTTTCTATTTTTAACAAAATTGTAAACAATTTATTACAATTAATATAATATTTAAATACACTTTTCAAAAAAAATATCATTATAACTATCATGATTTATAATGGTAGTTTTTGAAAGGTGACGAAAATGGGAAAATTAGATGGAAAAGTAGCAATAATAACCGGAGCAACCTCTGGAATGGGAAGAGATTCAGCCAAATTATTTGCAGCTGAAGGAGCAAAAGTTGTAGTAACTGGAAGAAACGAAGAAAGAGCAAAAGAGGTAGTGGACGACATTAAAGCTGAAGGCGGCGAAGCAATCTATGTAATTGCAGACATGTCAAACCTCGATGACGTTGAAAAAATATTTGATGCAACAATGGACGAATACGGAACCGTTGACGTCCTGTTCAACAATGCAGGAATGCTTTCCATGTCCCCATTAATGGAGTTAAGCATTGAAGAATGGAACAGAGTATTCAACGTTAATGTTACCTCAGCGCTGCGCTTAACACAACTTGTTGCACCAGTAATGAAAGAAAAAGGAAAAGGAACCATCGTAAATACATGTTCAGTAGCATCATTTGGAGCGCATCACGGATTTGCGGCATATGTGGACAGTAAACATGCAATGATGGGACTTACAAGATCCATCGCATGGGAATTAGGTCCTGAAATCAGATGTAACGGTATCGCACCTGGATTAATCCATACCGCAATGGTGGACAGTATCGGTGGACCTGGAGCACTCCAGCAAATGATTGACCAGTGCCCTGTAAAAAGACATGGTGTGCCTGATGACATCGCAACCGTTGCACTGTTTTTAGCAAGCGACGATTCATCATTCATTGACGGTCAAATCATCAAGGTAGACGGTGGATTCGAAATTTAATCACGCTTTAAAACATATATATTTTTAAAGAAATTGGAAGCTGGGTTCTCCTCCAGCTTCCTTTTTAAGTTTAAAAAACACAATACTTTTTATCAATGCCCATCATAATATAATTATGGACGAATTTTGCAAAAACTGCGGGATAAAACTAAAAGAAAATGCTGAATTTTGCCAGAACTGCGGCGCAAAAGTCAAAAGGGCAAAAAAATTCGACAAAAAAATCATAGCCATCATCGCAATTGGAATCATTATAGCCACTATAACTTCCGCAGCATTCATAATGACCAGCCAGACACAGATTGTCAGGGTTGACAATGTAGAGTTTGAAATACCTTCAGACTATGTAAACGACCCTTCCAGAACCGAAATCAGCATGGACGAAAACGTCAAATCAAGTTCAATGGGCTGGAGCAATGACAAATACTATATCGAGATTGGAGTTACAAGAATTCCAGGTGCCGGCATAAACAGCAAGGAAGTTGCATCCAGTCTGGGCGGAACCCCTACAAAAATGTTCGGATATGACGGATATTATCAAAAATACGATGAGGAAAGTTATTCATTCATATTCGGAATGAAAGATGAAGTCTGCATGATTTATGTATCAGATTATGATGCATTCAAGGATATTAAAGTAATAGGACGTACCTAAATTAAAAAAAAGAGAATTAGAAATGTTATTTTTCAATAACAAATCCGTGATTTTGTGCTTTGGTGACAAAAACAGTTCCTTTATCACCAATTATTTCTTTGGTTTTTTCTACAATGTCTGCATTGGACTCATCAAATACAGTGTATAGAACAGGTCCAAATGAGGAAATACCTACACCATATGCGCCTGCATCTTCAATAGCTTTCATTGTAGGCAAGTAACTTGAATCAAGTGAATGTTCCAGTTTATTGAAACCTACTTTTTGAAGTTCACTAACTGCCCATCCGAAGTTCTTGATATCCTTTTCAAGCATGAAAGGAACAAGGTTCATTAAAATCAGGTGAGATACCTGTTCAACTTCCTCTTTAGGAATAGGACAGTATGTCTGGAATACATCGACTTCGTCATCCCCTTCCACATGTTTTTCAATATATGGAATGGCGATTAAAATATTCCATTCTTCAGGAAAATCATATCTTGCAATCAAAGTTGCAGGTTTTGCCTCGGATGCTCCTGACGGTAAGAATAAAGGTTTTTCTTCTTTACTGTGTCCACCATCCAAAATAAATCCGCCTAAATCGTGAGTGTAAGTTCCAATACCTGAAGTTCCTCCCCTTCCAACAATACTGCTCAATTCACGGCTTTCTACATCAATGCCCATGGTTTCAGTTATCAAATGGGCTGTTGATACGGCAATCTGTGTTCCGCTTCCAAAACCTGAATGCGGAGGATAGGTATTGTGAACAGTAAATTTAAATCCTGAATCAATATCAAAATGTTCTATTGTTCTTTTGGCAGCGTCAGGGATTTTTTCCCTACATTCTTCAATAGCTTCTTCATCTGTTACAGTGTCAGCAAATTCAAGTTCAACTCCGCTTTCTATCTGCTCCACTTCCAAAACAAATTGTGGGTCCTGCAATGCAAGACCAATTCCACCATCGACTCTTCTATATGACCCGTTTAAGTCAATTAGGGACATATGTATTCTTGAAGGTGCTTTAATAATCATAATTTCACTTCCAATATATAATTTCCTTTATAATATTTATTTTTAATTATATATAAAGTATTAATTTATTTTACCCTATTGAAACATTTAAAAAAAAAAGGGTGTTGGGACTAAAATTTCAAATTGTCAACAACACAAATCAGTTTTTCCGCCAAATCAAGGGTCACTTCCATCGGCTCATATGAATAGCACTCATAAACAAGAGTTGGAATTCCCGCTTCAGCGGTAGGTTCAGTTATGAATTTAGGGCTTGATCTGAATTCAGGAGCATAATATACAATCTCATCGATTGAATCAATTATTATGTTCATGATTTTTTCTGATTTCTTATCAAAACCCGGAGCGAAAAGAAAGTTGGTTATTTTATATTTGCCAGGACCCATTGAGCCACGGTTGGAGTGAATATCCAAAAACAGGTCAAATCCTTTAGATATAATATCATCCTTGATGAATTCCTCAGCTAGAAACTGGCCTTCGTCACGTCCTTCGCTTTGGGTGGACTTGTCAGCGACGTTAATGTTGTAAAGATAATAACAGTAATTCAGGTCATCTTTTGAGATTAACCTTTCAAAAAGAGCCCTGTGAGATTTGCTTTCAAGTGGATGCATCCCAATAAGATATGCTATTTTAACATCAGAGTCAATGTCGCCAAAAGGACCATGTAAATGAACGCTTCCCAAATCGTTTTCACCTAAACGAAGAGCATCATATTCGGTTGAATCAACCTGGGCATTATCTGTTGGTCCGTCAGGATAATTCATATTATCAAAAAAAAAAGTTTGATAGACTAGAATTTAATCTAGTCTTCGGAAGGTGATCTGTCACCTAATTCTTTGTTTAATTCATACATTAATCTGTTGTCACCGTCAGCAAATTTAATTTTTGCAACGAGTTCCATAGCGTTTTCCTCTTCTTCGACTTGTTCCTCAACAAACCATTGCAGGAAGTTGTTGGTTGCATGGTCTTTTTCTTCAATAGCTAAGTCGACCAAATCGTTGATGAGACCGGATACCTTTTTTTCATGTTCAAGTACATGTTCAAATGCAGCTACTGGAGAATCCCATTCGGTTTGAGGCCCTTCGATTGCAGTTAAGGTTACGCTAGCTCCTCTTCTTATGATGTAATCATAGAATTTCATTCCATGTTCGAGTTCTTCTTCAGCTTGAACTCTCATCCAGTTAGCAAATCCTGCTAACTCTTCATCTTCAAAATAAGCAGCCATAGATAAGTATAAATATCCTGAGTAAATTTCAGCGTTTAATTGTCCGTTTAATGCTTTTTCCATATTTTCAGATACCATTATATCACCAATATAATTTTAGTAATTTGTCAGTTATATATTTTTAATCTCTTAATATAAAGAAGCCAGAGAATTCATGCACAACAATGTTAAATTAAAAAAAAATAAAAAACTATCCGCCAATACTATGACAAAAATAAAAAAAATAAAAAACTATCCGCCAATACTATGACAAAAATAAAAAAATATAAAAAAAATATGCATATACTGTTATCCTATTTGAAAAATTTAGAAAGTTATAAAACAATTGAATCATTCTAGCTTGTAGAAGCCGATAATTCTTGTACAATAATGTTAAAACTAAAGCAATAATTATAATACTGACCAAACAAATTATTAAACATGATAGAGAAATCCCTGTATGAAAACTACCAAATCGATTTTAGCGATGAAATTACACCAACTGCCGATGATTATTTATTTGTTTTTAATGACAATAGAGACTTATTTTTAACCGATGAGAAGAAATTACCGAAAACTTTGGATGGCATTGATGTAGACTTTTGCCTGTTTATCGGAAAATATAAAGGCAAAAACTCCTTTGTCGTTAATGTGCGAACAACAGAAGAATATTGTCCCTTAAGAGACGTTTATGAATTCAACCCGGACCTTTATCATATTGCCGGAAAGGCCGTTTTGGTGCGTGACTGGTATATCTCACACCAGTACTGCGGAAGATGCGCAACTAAAACCGTGCTTGATGAAAAGGACATGATGCTAAAATGCCCTTCATGCGGCCAGGTGCACTATCCCCGCATCGCTCCTGCAATTATTGTGGCAATCAGAAAGGATGATGAACTGCTCATGGCCAAGCACAGCTATCATGAACAGATAAGATATGCACTGATAGCGGGTTTTGTGGAACCCGGCGAAGCTATTGAGGAGGCAGTGCACAGGGAAGTTCTGGAGGAAGTGGGAATTAAAATCAAAAACCTGAAATATCAAAAAAGCCAATCATGGCCATTTCCAAACTCACTGATGCTTGCATTCACTGCAGAATACGAATCAGGAGACATTAAGGTTGACGGAGATGAAATCCTAAAGGCCAAATGGTTTAGGAAAGATGAAATTATAAGATATGATTCAGACATCAGCATTTCAGACTGGCTGATTCAGAATTTCATCGATTCCGTTTAAAAATAACCCTGTTATTCATACCATCCCATTTTCAATTCCTTTTTATGGAAAAACCAAATTATTAATAGGATTATCTCAATAAATTATATTATGTTGAATAAAAAATTTATTTTAATACTTTTATCATTATTTATTATTTTTACTTCAGTTTCGGCGGCATGTGCGGCGGAACTGAATGATACATCAGTTGATAATGAAGTCATAGCAGCAGCTGATGAAGGCGATGTGATTTCAGCAAGTGATGAAGATGCACTCGGCTCAGCGAAAAAAACTATAAATAACATTTCCCTTGAGATATACAATACCGGAAACTACTGCAAGGATACACAGCTGCATGTAATCCTTAAAAACACCACATCCAATCAGGGTTTGGCAAATGAAAGCGTGGAAATCTATGTAAACGGAGGCCTCTGGAAAGAACTTGACACAAACAACAACGGAAAAATAGATGTCAAATTTGAAAGAAATCCCGGAACCTATTTCATAAGGGCGGAATTTTCAAACGAGGATGTTGATCTGGCAACACCTAACTATTCACTTGGACTTTCAGGTCTTACAACACAGCTGTCCCTCAAACAGACAGGAGCATATTACAAGGACACCAAACTGACATTAACATTGACAAACCTGGCCAATGGAAAAGGTGTGTCCGGTGAAAAGCTAAGCGTTAAATTTTCAAACGGAAAATCAGCTACAATTACAACCAACTCCAAAGGAGTGGCAACATACAATGTTCCTTTCAATCCAGGAAAATACAGTGTTACCGTTAAAACCACATCAAAATACATCACTCCGAATTCAGTCACACTGAACAATTTTATTGTTGCAAAGACTTATCTTAATCTGATTCCAACAAAACTGTCAACCAGCTACGGATCAGGCAAATATTTCACAGTTAAAGTCAAAAACCTATTTACAAAAAATTTAATGAGCGGAGTTAAAATTAAGCTGAAAGTTTACACCGGAAAAAAATATAAAACCGTAAGCGTAACCACCGCTTCAAACGGAATTGCAAAATATGATGTTTCCAAATTATCAATCGGAACACACAAGGTTATCATCAGCAATGCAAATAAATACATGCAGGCAAACAAAAAAACAAGCTCAATCAAGCTTACCAAAGCAAAATTAGCAATTACCGCACCGAAAGTTACATCAGGATACAACAACACAACAACATTCAAGATTACTATTAAAAATCAGCAAACAAAAAAAGTAATGAGCGGCGTTTCAGCAACAATTAAAGTCTGGAGCGACAATGCATACAAGACATTTAACGTTAAAACAAATAAAAACGGTCAGGCAAGCATTTCCACTAACATGTTAAGCATAGCTGACCACAATGTAGATGTTATTGTAAAAGCAACCTCAAAAATAAACAAGGCCACTGCAAAAAGTACAATAACAATAACAGAATAATGGTTTGTATCCTACAAGCCATTACTTATATTTTTTAAAGCTATTATCCCTGCTTTTAAACGCCTTAAACCATCCATCAGCAGTTCTTCAGGACAAGCCACATTCATTCTTAAAAAGTCCTTTCCGCATTCACCGAATTCATGGCCTGGAGATAGGAACAGTCCCTGATTTGACCTTAAAAATTCGCCTAAGATTTTTGAGTGAACATTCAATGCGGAACAGTCAAGCCACAGCAGATATGTAGCATCACCCTCAACCAGTTTAACGACAGGCAATTCTTCAGCCAGATAGCGTTTAACAGTTTGTCTGTTTTCATATAAGACTTTCCTCAGCTCATCAAGCCATTCTTCAGACTCCTCATAAGCAGCAATAACCGCAGTTGTTGCAAAGACATTGCATGCCGATGAGTTGTCAAGCTGCATTTGAGTTTTGATTTTTTCTAGAAGTTCACCATTTTTAGAATGGACAATGGAGCTTTGAAAACCTGCAATGTTAAATGACTTTGAGGGAGAAAGACAGGTGATTACCTTGTCATAGTCAGAAGATGTTTCAAAAGGATTGTATTTCAAACCTGGATTTGTCAAATCGCAGTGTATCTCATCTGAAATCAGTACAACATCATGCTTTCTGCATAACTCTCCGATATGCTTCAAATCCTCACTTGACCATATTTTGCCAACAGGATTTTGGGGATTGCATAAAATCATCATTTCTACATCGGACAGTTTTTCATCAAGATCCTCGAAATCGATACTATACTGACCGTTTTCATAAATCAGTTCGTTTTCTATGACATTTCGGTTATTGTCCTGAATGAAATAAAAAAATACATGATAAACGGGAGACTGGATTAATATGTTATCTCCTTCATCAGTTAAACATCTAATCATTGATGATATTGATGGCATTACTCCTATTGAATATGCCATGTTCTCCTTTGACATTTTAAAGTTATAACGTGAGTCCCACCAGTTGATGTATGCTTCAAAAAGCTCATCCGGAATAAGGGTATATCCGTAGATAGGATGGCTGGCTCTTTTTTGAATTGCTTTTTCAATGGCTGGAGCCACCTTAAAGTCCATGTCCGCCACCCACATTGGCACGTCATCATCAAACAGGTCCCATTTCAGACAGTTGGTATCATGCCTGTCAATAATGCTTTTAAAATCATATTTAGTATTTTTCATAGTGAATCCTTTCTTCGTCAAATTTATCCATGAACTTGTTTTCCCAGCCTTCGGCAGGATAACCTATGGTAATTATGCAGTACGGCTTTACATCAGCAATATCATCAATGCCGATTATTTTACCTATCTTTTCCATCCTTTCCTCTTCAGGTGCCACACCATTCCACAATGCACCTAAACCAAGATTTACAGCTTCAAGCAGCATGTTTTCAGCTGCTGCACCCATGTCCTGTTGCCATACAGTTTTATAAAATGCCCTTTCGATATTTGCAACAAGTACAATTGCCACAGGAGCCTTGGTTACTCTAGGTTTGATTTCACCAAGTTTTGCAAGGGTATCCTTATCCTTGACAACAACAAATTCCCAAGGTTCCGCCCCAAGTCTTGAACCCGGTGCCTGCATTCCAGCCTTCAATATTTTTAGAATATCCTCATCGCTGACCGGTTTTTCGTCATATTCACGAATACTTCTTCTTGTATTAATTATTTCTTCAAAATCAGACATATTCTTAAATAATATTTTAATCATATATAAAATTAGCTTAATTTAATGGAGGTGAAATAGAATGGACGGCAACAAAACTTTGGGATTGATTTCCATTATCATAGGTTTGATTTTCATTGTTTTTCCAATCTTTTCCAGTGACCTTATTTCAGTAATCGTTGGTTTAAGTTTACTTTTCTTCGGAATATCTGCAGTATTTTTCGGATGGAACATGAGAAGCACATACAATTACATGCTGTCAAATACTGCTCTGATTATTGGTATCATCGCAGTGATATTCGGATTCCTATTCTTATTCTACATTGATGCATTGCCATTTTTAGTAAGTATTCAATTCTATATTGTAGGATTTATAATGATTATATTTGGAATTACAGGATTTCTATCAAGAGTTAACAACATATCCAACTTCACATCAATACTTGTATTCCTTATGGGTATTGTAGCTATAGCACTTGCCATATTTGCACAAAGCCAACCGATTTTTATTACAATGGTTCTTGGTGCTGTTTTAATTTTCGAAGGTCTTGGATTATATGTATCAGATTAAAAGGCTTGGTTAAAGAAAAAAAGAACATAAAATACCCTAAAAACCGTCACCTTGAACAACCTCGCCTTGAAGAAGGCGAGGATTCCTAGAGTTTTGTTTTTATTACTCAATCGTTTATTGAGTGCTTTCTAGGCAATCCCCCGGGGTTCCACCGGTTAAGTATGTTAATAGCAGCATTGACATCCCTATCTAATTTTTCACCGCATTTCGGGCAAATCCAATCTCGTGTTTTCACATCTAAATTTTCATTTATATGGCCGCATTTGTGGCATGTTTTACTGGTATTTTTGGCATCAACAAACACTACCCCTTCAGCTTCTGGCTTGTACCATTCAAA
>NZ_SUTM01000015.1 GCF_015062935.1 Methanobrevibacter sp.
TTTATCCATTATATATCCACCACATTTTTTGAATTAAAACTATAATGGTTCTTTAATTTTAACATACAAAAATTAAAAACTCACTAATATTAAATTAACAACTTCCCCATATATAAAGAAATAGTAAGAGAGCGTATGAAAAGTATTAATTTTCCAATATTAATATGAAAATCAAAAAGTAATAGTGAATTATAATAATCCCCCATAAATACCTTATAAAAAAAAAGCTTATTTTAAAAAATAACTAATTACATAGACAATTAACAAAAGTACGCCCAACTTTTCGATTCATCCCCGACTTGCAGAAGTCGAGGTATTCTCGAATTTTAAAGATAAAATTTATTTTGCTTTCAGCACCACCCATGTGCCAATAAAAAGTAAACTTATGACCTATTCAACATCAAAACCCTTTTCTATCATGCTGTTTTTAAGAATCTCCATGGCTCTTATCGTATCTTGACCTGAAACCCTCTTAATCATCCGGTTGTTTTCATTAAACCTTCCGACAAAATAATCCTGCTGCTCCTTACTGACAAGGTCAAGTCGAGTATAGTTTGTAAGGCATTCCAGAAGCGCAAAAACTCCACGATTTAAAGCCTTTGCACATGGATGGTTCTTGACGATTTCCACAACATCACTGCTTATGATATAAGCCTCTCCATTTGATGTCACATGGTCTTTAATCGGATCCATTTTTCTAATGTCTGTGACCTCACAAATGATATATGCTTCTGCATTTTTCAATATAGCAATGTCCTCATCATCAGTAAACTCATCAATTTCCAGGTTTCCGATTGTTGAATTTACAAAATTTATAGGATCAAAAGTAATATTTACAACATATTTCCGGGTTTCCATAATGTTTTTCAGGGTTTTGGTACCGACAAAAAGCCTGCATCCAAGCTTGTCTTTGCCTTTGCATACAATTCCTATTGGAGCTGCATTTTTTACACCGTCTTTGCTCATGGTAGTGTAAATTCCTTCATATTTCTGTCCTTCTTCAATTCCAATATCTGTCAAATCCATAGCCATTTTATCATCCATACTAATTTACATTTTCAATATTACTATCTATTCTTAATCTAATTAAAAATTATTGTAAAAAATTCTTTGATAAATTGATATTTATTAAACTACCTATTATTTGTCGAAAGTGGGTGAAAATATATTAACCATATTATTTATAAGAAAATATGAAATCATTGAAAAATTTAATAAAAAAAGTCAGATTAATGTCTTATTGCAGAGAATAACTCTCTACAATATCCCATTTAGACATTAAAATAATTCGATTTGCATCTCTACATGGGTTTACTTTAAAAGAAACCCTCTTGTATAACCATATTTGCATGACATTATATAAACTTAACTATTTTTTAAAAAGGTAATTAAACAGTAGCCATCTCAGAGAAAAGACATCACGAAAACTTAGTTTTCAAGCTTGTCATTGACTTGTTAATATTTAACTACCAGTTAATGAGGCGAAAAAAATGAGCGATTATCTTCTTTTATCAGTGGCACCGATTAATGATTTAATAATTGATAGGATATTAAACCAATAGGTTCCAATTATGAAGATAACTAACTCCATCGTTTTCACCTCCTAGAGACACGGAAAGAACACCAACGCAGCAAATGGGAAAAAGCCAAACTGATAAGAAATAAACAATACTTAAAAATACTAAGTTCATGTTTATTCACCTCCTTCCTAATCGAATTGAGGTCTTTACTAAAAATGTATGGTTTAAATCATGTTTAAAGCTTGTTGAAGCCCATTTGAAAAATTGTAGTCATTAAAACATCCAATATAAAGTTTATGGTAATTTAAAAAGTCTATAAACTGATATTTGTCTGTCTAGGATTTTATTGGGAAAAATGAAGTATCAAAACAAAAACAAAATTAAAAGAAATATTTTTAAAAATAAAAGAATCAAAACACTTAGAACTGCAATAATAAGAATGGATAAGTGCCCAATAAATGCAGATTAATTATGAAAATGTTTATATATGTCCATTTACTTGCATATTAAATGAAAGATTAGAAGGTAAAATCCATTATTTTGGTTTAGCCTGCACGTCATTGTCACCGCTGGTGGCGACTTTCCATGAAATTCTATTTCATAGGTCAATTAGTTGGCTGCAGGTTCTTCAGTCTTCATATTTTCTAGTTTTAATGTTTTTTAAAGACTTCAATGACATTCTTATTTTTAATCAAATCAATGAAATCAGAGTTATTGTGTTCTAAACTTTGAAAGATTGACCATACCAGCAAATCCGCTATTTGCACTCCTTTTTCTTTAATAGAATTTGCATGAGTTATATTAATTGGATAATTATTTGGATTATTAAGGCTTGATGAAAATCTTTCATTGAAAATGCGGATATCTTCATGCTTACTTTTTGATCTGTCCACAATGACTTTTGTTGTTGATGTAATTTTAATTACTCTGATAGTCACTATTAATCCTAACATATAAATCTTCTGAAAAACCGCAAAAAACATCGAATTCTAAATAATGTGATTTAACAAACTCTTCAATATCTTTTAAATTCTTTTTTATTAAATTTTCAAATCTGAATGGATTTTTAGAATTATCATAAAATTCTTTAGCTAATGATTCATCATATATTAATCCCATATATACTGGAGCAAAATATAATTTTTCACCACATACTTTAAACAACCATTTTTGAGAATAATTTTTCACTCCAATGATAATATCTCCAACAAATGATGGCTCATCAAAATTTATTTTATCCTTTTCACCCTTAATATCATAATAACAACCATCGATTTGTTTAGGTAACATTTTCTGAATCGGCAAAGTAAGCCGAATCAAAAGACATTTCAAATATTTTCATACTATTAATTTAATATTAAGTTCATAATATGATTTTGTATGAATTAAAAAGAATTTGTTAATGAAAATATAGTAATTTAAAAATCAAATAACGTTGTCTGTTTTGGCTCAATATATCTTTCTACTTTCGTATCAATTAGATTATCTTCTTCCTTAAGATGTCCTAACAACAATGGCGATTTCTCATCATGCAGTTTTATAACCTTTTTAGGAATGTCAGGTTTCCGGTTGGCATAGCAATATTTGCATTCGCTTAAACAGGAATTATATGCCCCTATGTCTCTTGACGGAATGCAGTGACAGTTTTTTCTAATTCCACTGGCTTTAACGTTTTTATAGACTACACCATGAGCCTGTTCCAATATCTCACTGGAAGTACAACCTGCAGGATGAATACCGTATTTTTCATAGATTTCATTTGTTGCACATGTTTGGGTATACAAGCCATACTTCTCGGATATCTCACCGATTCCCTTCAATAGCCTAACCTTATCCTCTTCACTAAATGGAATTATCTCAGGCATGTTCTCTTCAACTTTCCTGTACATATCAACAAAGCTGAAGATGCATCTGTAAACTATCGGGGATATCCTTTCAGCCATATACTCAAATGTTTCCAAA
Source organism: Methanobrevibacter sp. (assembly GCF_015062935.1). Lineage (NCBI taxonomy): Archaea > Methanobacteriati > Methanobacteriota > Methanobacteria > Methanobacteriales > Methanobacteriaceae > Methanobrevibacter > Methanobrevibacter sp. The sequence continues at coordinate 3,483 of NZ_SUTM01000015.1, forward strand.
TGTTTTTCAACAGTGTATTTTTCAGTCAGAAGTATCGGATCGTATCTCCAGAGAATTTTGTTGCGACCAACGATATCAGATAATCTCTCCAACGTCTTAATAGATTGATCGATTGATGGAACCTTGGGTTCTATGTCCTTGCCATATGCAGTAATCGTATAGTTGCACAATATATTGTACTTTTCATCAATGCCATCTATATGTTTCAGTATAGGTTGGTAGTTTTTGGAGCAGAAGAGAAGACAATCCACATCTTCAGGCTTTAAGCTTAGCTTATAAACCTGTTCTCTTGCAAATGGATTTCTTGAATATGCATACCCTTCAGCTAGTCTATTCAATAGCCATGGAGTAAAGTAGTTCACTATATCTGTTCTTCCGCCGACATTTATTATCATTTGTATCACTAATATTTTTGGTGACAGTCACATTTCTTATTTGTGTTTTTACCAGCAATTCCAATAAATAATTTCTGTTCAAGACAACAATTTTATTTCTATACATTCACCAAATAATTTATTTTTTATCTGAATATATGTTAAGATTTTATCGTTTGAACGAAATTGCAAAACTTAAATTACCAAGCGGAATAATATTATTATCTGTAGTGAGAGAAAAGTAGTAGATTATTTCTTGATTATTGGCGTAACAGTACTTGCAGCCATGCATGCAGGTGTTGTATGCTCCAATATCCCTTCCGAATATACAGTTGCATTCACGGTTCTGATATTTTCCTTTAGGCAATTTCAAATTATTTCCAATAGCTTTTTCAATCACCTGTTGGGTCATGCATCCTGATGAGTCACATCCGAACTGATCAAGCAGTGTTCCCTCAAGACATGTCCTGATTAGAATATCGTTTTCACGGGCAATTCTTGAAAAATTCTCACCTATAATCAATTGCTCTTCAACAGTTACCTCATCGGCTTCAGGAAAATTCCTTATGACCTTTTTGTATAAATCAATGAAGCTTATTGTGCAGTCATGAGTATAGCCTGCCAAATCTGATGCAATTTCTTCAAACTTGTCAATGTGAAACTCCAAGTCATATTTTTCTGTTATAAAAATAGGATCATATCTCCAGGCTATGGCATTTGTTCCAACATTTTGTGAAATTTTCTTAAATGTTTTGATTACATTTCTATAATTCGGGACATTAACCTCAACATCCCTTCCATAAGGATTTATTGTTAAAAACCAATACTGCTTATAATCTGTGAGCTCATCCAAATGTTTTACAAGAGGCTTTGGATTTTTGGAACAGAAGCACATGCAGTCAACGACTTTTGGATTAATAGGATAACTGTAAATATCATTATTATAGGGATTTTTACTAAAAACAAAACCCTCATCAACCCTGTTCAAAAACCATTTGTGAAAAAAAGCGGGAATATCAGTTCTTGAACCTGTATTAAGAATCATAAAAAAAGAAAAGGTAAAAGAGATTTATAAATCTCTTCCGAAAATGTGTACAGCTGCAGTACCTCCGGTACCACCGATGTTGTGGGTCATACCGATTTCTGCACCGTCCACTTGACGTCCGCCAGCTTCTCCTCTGAGTTGCCATACAACTTCAGCAGCCTGGGCGATACCTGTAGCACCTAATGGGTGTCCACGTGCCTTAAGACCACCTGATGTGTTGATTGGGAAGTCACCATCGATTTCAGTTTGACCTTCTTCGATAGCTATTCCACCTTTACCTTTTTCGGCAAATCCTAAGTCTTCAACAGCTAAAAGACCGTTGATGGAAAAACAGTCGTGAACTTCAGTTAAATCAATATCTTTTACTGTTACTCCTGCCATTTCATAAGCTTTTCTGGAAGCCACTTTTGTAGATTCAATGGTAGTGATATCTTTTCTGTCGTGTAATGTTAATGTTCCAGAAGCCTGTGCAGAAGCCTTTACATAAATTGGAGTATCAGTGTATTTACGGGCATCCTCAGCAGGAACCATTACAATAGCTGCCGCTCCGTCACTTACCGGAGAGCAGTCAAGAAGTGTTAACGGGTCTGCAACCATAGTGGAGTTGATAACCTTATCAACAGTCACTTCAAATGGGAATTGCGCATTTGGGTTTTTGGATGCATTTTTGTGGTTTACAACTGAAAACTGTGCCAGCTGTTCACGGGTAGTACCATATTCATACATGTGTCTTTTTGCAATCATTGCATATAATGACGGGAAAGTAGCTCCCTGCTGTGCTTCCCATTCCTGATCGGATGCAGTGGCAATAGCCGGAGTAGCGTCAACGACATCAGTCATTTTTTCCACACCTGCGGAAATTACAACGTCATGGAAACCTGATGCAACTGCCATGATCCCCTGTCTTAATGCCAGACCACCTGATGCGCAGGCAGCTTCAACTCTTGTAGTAGGTACTGGATTAAGACCTACATGGTCAGAAATAAGTGCTGCAATGTGTTCCTGTTCTACAAATAATCCGGAGGACATATTTCCAACAAACATTGCTTCAATATCTGAACCGTCAATATCAGCGTCAACAATAGCCTTTACACCTGCTTCAGCGATTAAATCCCTAAAGGATTTATCCCATAATTCACCGAATTTTGTTTGTGAAACTCCTATAATAGCAACATCTCTCATATTTAAGCCCCCTTACATTTTAATTTTGCCTTTGAATTTAGCGTACACAGCATAATCAACATAGGTTTTTTGATCAATTATTTCTTGTGTTTTTGGAGCTAATTCTCTTCTTTCGACTATATCATCTTTAACAGTTATTGTAAATCCGTCACTTCCCGCACCTGAACCGTATGAAATAACGAAAATATTGTCACCAGGTTCTGCAACATCCAGAATATTGGACAATGCCAATGGCACAGCACCGGAGTAAGTGTTTCCAATATTAGGAGTTAAAAGACCTTGTTTGATTTGATCTGATGTGAATCCTAATTTTTTACCTGCCCTGAGGTAGAATTTACCGTTAGGCTGGTGGAAACATGCATAATCATAATCTTCAGGTTTTGTGTCAGTTTCTTCGAAAAGCATTTTTGCTGTACTTAATACATGCTTGAAGTAAGCAGGTTCACCTGTGAAACGTCCACCGTGTGAAGGATAGTCCTGACCTTCTCTTCTGTAAAAATCAGGAGTATCAGTTGTAAAACTGCAGGTATGGTTAATATCTGCTATTGTATTTTCTTTTCCAATAATGTATGCGGCACCACCGGCAGATGCAGTGTATTCTAAAGCATCTCCAGGAGCACCCTGTGATGTATCAGCACCAATAGCCAAACCATATTCTATCATTCCGGATTCAACAAGACCCATTGTCATTTGAATACCTGCGGTTCCTGCCTTACATGCAAATTCCAAATCAGCAGCAGTCAGCTTTGGAGTTGCGCAAACCGCTTCAGCTACAATGGAAGCAGTCGGTTTTACTGCATAAGGATGTGATTCGGAACCAACATAAACGGCACCGATTTTACTTGGATCAATTTGAGCTCTTGCTAGTGCATATCTAGCAGCAGTTACTGCAATAGTAGCAGTGTCTTCATCAGCAGAAGGTACGGATTTTTCATTAACCACCAATCCGTTTGATAAAGCTACAGGGTCATCTCCCCATACCTTTGCTATTTCTTCTACTTTAATTCTATAAGATGGTACATGTGCACCATATCCTACTATTCCTACCATTAAATCACCTTAAATAATAATCTTAAAAGACATTAAAATTTAATTTAATTATAAATATTATATTTTTATTATTATATAAAATTAACTAAAAAATAGCTATTTTTTAAACAAAAAAAGAATTTTAAAAAAAGTAATGTATTTTAGATGCAGTTGCCGGGATTCGAACCCGGGTTGTAGGCTTGGAAGGCCCAAGTAATAACCAGACTATACCACAACTGCATAATAATTATAAAAAATGCGGCGTCCGGGATTTGAACCCGGGTCTCTAACGTGGCAGGCTAGAGTCTTAACCAGGCTGGACTAACACCGCATGAAAACTAACAACAAATAAACTTATGTTTTAATGATATATAAAGGTTTGCATTATTTTCAACTTTTTTAAAATTGATGGATTAAAAAGACAATATTGATGAGTAAACTCACCAACAATCATGTTCAGATTTTACGTGCAGTAACGCAAATCCAATCATTTTCATCATCAATATAAGCCTTGAAATCCTTAAAGCCGGTTTTTTCCAAAGACTCCTTCAATACTTCTTCAGAATAGATTTTCATGTCCAAAAGTTCCACCAGATCATCGTATTTTTCCATTTCACCTTCACGGTAAACAGCTTCATTGCAGAAAAATACAAGACCGTCTTTTTTAAGAACCCGGTTAACTTCTTTCAGGTCGTTTATGAAATCAGGCCAGAAATATATTGTTTCAAATCCTGTTACAATGTCAAATGTCTCGTCATAAAAAGGCATGTTTGAAACGGATGCCTGCAGTACATTTACGATTCCCTTGTCAATAGATTCCTTGTTTAGTTCAATGGACTTTTCAACGCTTACCTCAGAGTAGTCTATACCTACAACTCTTCCGTTTTCTGAAATCTGTGCTGCAAATCTTTCGATGTTTCTTCCACCGCCACATCCGATGTCGAGGATTTTGCTGTCCTCGGCCACTTCAAAATGGCTCACTCCCCACTGCGCCATGGATTCGTGGGATTGGTTCATCCTGTCAAGTATCTGATGGCCAAGCTCGCCGACCGGTTTTCTTGCATTTTTAATAAGTTCCTTATCTTCAATATGATGACCTGTATTAACCTTATCGTTATCACTCATAGTATCACTTCTTCATTCCTTTACGGGTTTTTATTGCCTGACCTGTTTCAAACTGTTCAATTTCACAGGCTCCCAGGAGGGATTTACCGTAAGCAAGCAATTTATCATCTTCATCAACAATCAGCACTTCATCCTTTGCCCTGATGTTTTCATCGCATTCCACTACGAATTTACAGAATACGCTTTTGCCGTCAAGCGCAAACGGTACTGAGTCTTCATTTACAACAACCCTGTTTTGAGGATATGGCATTGCTGAGTGAAGCCTTTTTGCACCTTCTTTTGACAGGATTAAATAAGAATCAGAGGCTCTCATATTAACAATTAATGTTTTTCCATCATAGATATGTCTGATTTTACCTGTCTTTTTACTTTTTTCTATGTTGATGTTGCCTTTAAAGAGCGCTTCACCTGCTCCAATACCGAACTGGTAGTCTGCAATGGCTTTAACTTTTTTAACGTCATCCTTCTGGTACCTGACATCACCGCCATACATTTCGCCTTCGGATAAATCCATGTCAAGGTCTCCGGCAACTCTCTTATGTATGAGAACCTGGTCATAATATTCAATGAACTCACTTACAAAGTCCTCTATAAACTCCATACTGTCCACATCACGTGTTTTTGGAGCATCGCTTTGGCTTAACGGATAAACTTCATCAATTTCTAAAGGTATCAGACCGAATGGAATGTCCAGCACCATGAAATCTGTATCGTCAAAGTCAATTTCATGGTCATCCCCGTAGGCATAGAAGTCTCCAAGTTTTCCTGAAATGAATTTTGAGTAAGGTTTTTTGGAGGAAGGCAGTATTATCAGGTCTCGTTTTTTAGGCATTTGACGTAATTTCTGAATGTGTCTTAAAACTTCAGACCTTCCGAGGGATTCCGGACCTGTATAGAAAAAGGCGGACTTTTTGCTTCTAGGGTCATATTTTTCCAAATCTTCACTGTAGTTTGAAAGATGTCTTACAGCTTCAAGAAGTGCAGGGTGTGCTCTGCATCTTTCCTCAACAAGTTCCATAAGGTTTCCGTCATAGATTGCCTGTCTGATTAATCTAAGTTCTGCAAAGGATACGTGGAGATTGTGTTGAGCTATAAGGTCCCTTCTCTGTTTTTTAGGCATTGCCCTTAAATCATCCGGAGTGTATTTGGTGCACACTTCACATGAACACGGCATTTCCTGGAGGTTTTCAAGCTTGAATGTTCCCCTGGTTGATAAAAGCCTGTCGTCTTCAGCATAGAGAATGTAAGCCGCTGAATCGAAAAGGTCGCATCCCATTGCAACGCACAGTGCAAATATCATAGGGTGGCCTGCTCCCATAAGGTGGCGTGGAACGGTATCTGACAGTTCCTTCATTGAGTTCATTACAACATCAACAAGGTCCTTATAGTGATATGACTCCATGAGAGGCACTACTGCACCTATTGGATATAAATCGGCATCAAGAGCAGACAATTCTTTTGCGCATTCACGTCTCAAGTCAAGAAAAGTGGATCCCTGAACGACGGAGTTTAAAAGCATTTCAATGTTGTTTTCCTTTTTGAATGCTACTGCTTCCTTTGCCCTTTCGATTGTGATTTTTAAATCCTCTTCAGCCTTTTCACGGTCTACAAAAGGTGCTGTCGGAATGTCCAGGCTTGTTCCGATATCTGTCTGGATAAGTTCCTGAAACTCAAGGACTTCCTTGTTTGTTATTTCAACATCACCGTAAACTGACAGCTGAAAAGAACCTGAATCTGTCATTATCGGACCGTCAAAGTGTATAAGTTCATGAAGTCCCTTTTCCACAGCCTCTTTTTTCAGCTCATCATCCTTGTAAATCAGATATGCGTTTGTTATTACAATATCTGCACCGTATTTGGCAACATCGATTGCCTGTTTTCTAGGATGAATAACCGGCATTAATGCAGGAGTCTTTACATCACCATGTTTTGTTTTTAAAACTCCTACACGCCCCATATTATCTTTAGCTTTAATTTCAAACATTTGTTTAACCTTACTTATTTTTAATTAAAAAGAATAATTTTAAAAAATTAGAGTGTTTTTATTGTTTAAATAAAGTTTAATTTAGAAATTATATAAATTTTGCTTTGTGAAAAATTAGAAGTTGCATTTAAGATTTATTAGAAATAAGATTCAAAAATTAAACTTGATAAAATGAGTTACGAAAATAATGCAAGGGTAATTAATGACGATATTTTTGATTTAGTCAATGAATGTTTTAGTCAGGAAAAAAGTAGTCGAAATATTGAAGGAAGAGTTAATTTTTTTGATACTTACAACGATTATTTTGTTTTAACAGATGATGGATCTTATTCAATTAATTCAAAAGAAATAAATCATAAAATTGAAACACTTCATACATCTACAGGTGCAATAAGTGAGTCATTTGAGAAATTTATCAAACCGATGAAGTTCAACTATGATGAAGACATTGCCATTCTCGACATCTGCGCAGGACTTGGATACAATTCATCAGCCGCAATAGCTGATTTTATCGAAAACTCCATTGATTCATCACTGACAATCGATATGGTTGAAATATCAAAGGCAACACTTGCATGCGGACTTCTGGTTCCATCACCAATCAAGGAACATGACATAACCAAAAAAGCTATTGAAGATGAACTTATTGCTCAGGATTATGCAACATTAAGTGTGGAAAAAACAGAAATTCCATCAAACATCACCGTCAACGTGTTCATCGAGGATGCAAGACAGACCGTCCAAAATCTTGAGGATAATACTTATGACGCAATATTTCTAGATCCATTCAGCCAGAACATGGCGCCCGAATTATTTTCACTTGAGTTTTTCAGGGAATTTAGAAGAGTAATAAAAGATGACGGCATTGTTGCAACATACACCTCAGCAGCACCTATAAGAGCCGCATTTATAGAATCCGATTTTTATATCGGCCAGGGTCCTATTTTTGGAAGAAAACAGGGAGGAACTCTTGCAAGTCCAAATCCATTAATGCTTGACACATCACTTCCTAAAAATGACGAGATAAGAATTGCACTGTCTGATGTGGGAATACCTTTCAGGGACCCAAACCTAAATGACGAAAGCGACACTATTTTAGAAAGAAGAACTGAAGAGCGCCACAACGCACGCCACAGCACAAAAATTTCATCAGCAGTTAAAACCCCAATATTTCTAGGAGATGAAATGGAAGATGAAAAGCTGAAAAGGCGTGTGGAGAGAAACCTTGCAAAAATGAATATACCATCAACCACATCAAAAGAAGCATTCTACATTATAGAATGTGAAAAAAATTATTCAAAAAACCAAAATGAAAAAAACAATTCAAGAAACAGAATTCTTGAAATGAAAGAAAGATTAGAAAAAGTTAAGACAGGAAAGTTATGAAGCTACATACTTTCCGCTTTTTAAGGTATACGCATCGTCTTTGGTACATGAAGCGGTAGGTGTTATTACAGTCAAGTCACCACCAGATCCTCCATGATTATGTCCGAATACAGACCAGTCACTGTCACAGTTTGCACAGACAATAATACCTTCTGCACTACTGCCTTCACCGTTTCCGGTTGCAGGGAAAGTTCCCCAGTTAGTGTATTCGTTGCCTGCAAAGAAAATACTCCAGTAAAGTTCATGACTTCCGCAGTATGGACATGTTCTGTCAAATTCAGTTACATAAAATGTATAACCGTATTTGCTGTATTCTCCGGATGCTGAAGCCCTACCTATTGCCAATAGGGAATATCCGTCTTCAGAAACACCATACTTATTGTATGATTTTCCGATATTGGATTCATAAACAGTGATTGTAGTAGTTTTTGTATAACCAGTACTCAAATCTTTAGATACCACTTTATATGTACCTGCAGGAAGATTGAATGTTATGCTGGCCGCACCATATGCATTAGTCTTGACTGTTTTATTTTCTCCGTTAAGAGTAATCTGCATGTTGGTGTTTTTAGCAACATCACCGTTCTGCTTAAGGAGGGTTACAGTATATTTTGAAGTCTTGTTTGAAGGTGCCACCATGTTGCTGGCTTTAATAGAAGCCAGTTTAACTGTAATCTTAGTACCAATACTTGATTTTGTGTACGGATCATATGATTCAAATGTATATGTTCCCTTGGCCAATTTGAAACTGACACTGGCCACACCATCGGCATTGGTTTTTGCAACCTTCTTTACACCTTTGATATATACATAAACCTTAGCGTTTTTAACTAATTTCTCGTTTTTATAAAGTTTTACTTTGAATGTGGAAGTCTTATCGGAAAATACAGACATCTTACTTGCAGTCATAGTAGGTGAAATCTTGATAGTGTTTGTTTTCTTCTCACCTGTCTGAGGATTTATAGAATAAATCTTGAATGTTGACGGGTATGAAATAACACTTAACTTAGCAACACCTTTTGAATTTGTTTTGACCTTGAATGTGTCCCCATGACATTTGAATGTTACATACTTTTTGGAAAGCAGTTTTCCGTTGGTTCCGTAGAATGTTGCGGAAAATACCTTTGAACTCAAATAACGTTTATTGAGATTGCTTGAAATCACTGATGTCTTTACAGTAATCTTGTTTGAAATCTTATATCCTTTAGGATGAACCGCATAAATGGTATAGGTTCCAACTTTCAAAGTAATTTCAATGCTAGCCACTCCTTTTGTATTGGTCTTTTTAGTGTAGGTCTTTCCATTCAAAATAAATTTAACGTTGGTATTTTTAAGTGGAGTTCCATCACTATTTAAGAATGTAGCGGAGTATTTGGTGGTACTTTTATAGGTTTTTGTTATGTCCTTTCCGGATACGACAGATAAAACCTTAACAGTTCCATTGGAAGATACATTTTCATAGGATGCTGAAAATTTATAAGTTCCTGCATTCAAATTCAAAGGAATAGAAACCTTACCAGTGTCATCGGTATTTTGAATGTAGTTTACTCCATTGACATTTACAGATATGGAAACATTTTCTACAGGATTATTGTTATTTGAAAAAACAATATCATAAGTTCCTCCACTGTAGTATTTTCCAGTATTCTGACCAGTTAAAACATAATTATCGTTAGAATCAGCAGCTAACACATCCTCACTCTCGGATATGTTTAAAACACTACCCGATGGAGGTTCTTCATCAACTTCTCCAGCGATAATGTCATCGGTTGAGTTTGCATCAACTGCTGCGACTGCAGACAGTGACAACATAAACACCAGAGTAATTAAAACTAAACTAAATTTTTTATTAAACATACGTTAACTCCATTTAACATTTGTTCGTAATATTTCTTATTACACTTTTTCTATAAAAAGCTTTTGTTTTTCAAAAAAAGCACAAATAGGCCTAATTTACAATAAATAAAGTTAAATAATCTTAAAAATAGTATAAATACATTAAAGTAATTGAAATTATTAACAAAAGACAATATTCAATTGAAAATGAAATTTTTATAATTACCAATAGTTAAGAAAACATTAAGAAACATCATGCCTTTAACATGATAGATGAACAGCTGAAATTTAAAGGTTTTCAATAAATTTAATAGTAGAGCACAATATTGGAAAAATTAATGTTTAAATATCCCAAAATCGGATTTAAAGATTAAACAATGAAAAAAATAAAAAAAGTTAAATAAGGTCAAAAAACCTTATTCCACGGTCACACATTTTGCCAGATTTTTAGGCTTGTCAGGGTCATGTCCCTTTTCAAGAGTGATGTAATATGCAATCAGCTGCAGCGGCACAATATATACCAATGGTGCGATAATTTCTTTTACATCAGCATTTATTTCTATAACAGCATTAGCCTTGCTTTTAAGTGATTCATCACCTTTTGCACCTATTGCCAGCACATTAGCTCCACGGGATTTGACCTCTTCAAGGTTACTCATTGTTTTTCTGTAATTGTCTCCAGGAGGAATTATTACAACAACAGGAATTCCCTCATCAATCAGTGCCAAAGGACCGTGCTTTAGCTCTCCGGCAGCATAACCTTCACCGTGGATATATGTAATTTCCTTAAGCTTCAATGCACCTTCAAGAGCTGTCGGATAAGAGTATCCTCTTCCCAGATAGAAGAAGTCACGTGCATAGTTATATCTTTTTGAAAGTTCCTTTACATATTCAACATCTTCCAATGCTTCATCAATGAAATCAGGAACATTGTCAAGTTCTTCGAGCAATTCCTGATTTTTGGAAAGCAGTGCTGCAAATAAGTATATTGAAGTCAGCTGAGCCACATATGTTTTTGTTGCAGCAACACCGATTTCAGGACCTGCCTGAGTCTGGATAACATAATCTGCTCTTCTGGTTATTGCTGATCCTGCAACGTTGACTATACCTAATGTCTTTGAAGTTTTGTTTGCAACATCCAGTGCCTTGAGTGAATCTGCGGTTTCACCGGACTGTGAAATGAAAATCACCAGAGTCTTGTCATTCAAGGTATTTGCAGAATATTTAAACTCAGATGCAAGAATTACGTCTGTTGGAATTCCTGCAAGTGATTCTATCAGATATTTACCAGTCAGTGATGCATGATAGGATGTTCCGCATGCAACAAAGCATATTCTTTGAATGTCATCAATCTCATCGATGATTTCTTGAATGTTTTCCTTTTGTGTGAGTGTATTTCTGACAGCTGTTGCCTGCTCGTTGATTTCCTTTATCATGAAATGGTCATATCCTTCCTTTTCAGCCATTTCAGGTGTCCAGTTGATGGTTTCAATGTCCTTGTTGACAACATTGTCAAACTCATCATGAACAACTACACCATTTTTATCAACAATGACAATTTCCCCTTTTTCAGGGTATATTATGTCTTTAGCATATTTCAGTATAGCCGGAGAATCTGATGCCAGATAGTATCCGTTTTCACCTAAACCAACAATTAACGGAGAGTCCTTACGGGTTGCTACGATTTTATCAGGTTCATTTACTGATATTGCAGCAATCGCATAAGCCCCTTCGATAATTCCGATTGTTTTTCTCACGGCATGCTCAAGGTCAAAGCCTTCATCCATGAACTTTTGAATGAGATGAGGAATCACTTCAGTGTCTGTGTCTGATTTGAATACGTGACCTTCATGAATTAATTTTTCCTTGATTTCAAGGTAGTTTTCAATGATTCCGTTGTGAACAACAGCTACACGATTTTCCTCATCAATGTGAGGGTGGGCATTCAATTTGGATGGGTCTCCATGAGTTGCCCAGCGTACATGAGCAATACCGAAGTTTCCAGGCATGTCTGTTAAATCTAAGCTTTTATCTACTTCAATGATTTTTCCTTTGTCTTTTTTGATGTGAATTTTTCCATCTGAAAAGGTAGCAAGACCTATTGAATCATATCCCCTATATTCCAATTTGGATATGCAATCAAAAAGGATAGGTGCCACATCCTCTTCATCTTTCAATATACAACCTACAATTCCACACATCTAATCACCTTTTTGATAATTATAAATATCCTGATAAAGATTTACCACATCACCAATTATTACTATCGCAGGAGTGTTGATTTTCTTATCTGCAATATCTCCCAAGGTTCCGAACACCACGTTTTCATCAGGCAGGGTTCCGCTTTCAACCACACATACAGGAGTGTCTGCTGAGCGGTATTTCATAATTTCTGCAGTATTTTCCCTGATGTTACCTATTCCCATTAGGATAACTAGTGTATCTGCGGTATAGTCCCAGTGAACCTGACTTTCAGCTTTAGTCGGGTCTTCATGACCTGTTACAATAGTAAGTGATGTTGCAACTGCTCTGTGAGTTACGGGTAGTCCCAATGAAGTTGGTGCTCCGATAGCTGAGGTTACACCAGGAATAACTTCAAATTTGATATCATGTTCCATTAAAGCCAATATTTCTTCTCCACCACGGCCGAAGACAAATGGATCTCCTCCTTTAAGCCTTACGACATTTTCATGGTTTTGAGCCTGGGCAATAATTAGTTCGTTAATTTCATCCTGTGTCTTATAATGCTCGCCCGCTTTTTTACCGACGTAAATTCTTTCAGCGTCTTCAGGCACATGAGCCAGTATTTCCTCATTAGCCAAATAATCATATAAAACAACATCTGCCTTGTTGAGTGCTTTAACTGCTTTAAGAGTTATTAAATCAGCATCTCCCGGACCTGCACCAATTAAATAAACTACCATTATATCACTTTATAAAAATCCTTTGAAAAAGTTTAAACCGTCATCTGAGCCGAATATCTCTTCACATGCCCTTTCAGGGTGAGGCATCATTGCACAGACTAGACCTGATTCATCACAGACACTTGTAATTGCCTCCATTGAACCGTTAGGGTTTTTGCCTTCAAACTGAAGAACAATCTGGTCCTGATCTTTTAAAAGATCCATGTCTTCTGTGTAAAACCTTCCTTCAGCGTGTGCAATCGGAAGTCTGATTGTCTGGTCTTTTTTGAATGCCTTTGTAAACGGAGTTCTTGAGGTTCCCACTTTCAGGTCAACCCATTCGCAGTTGAATTTAGGATATTCATTTGTAATGAAAATTCCAGGAACAAGTCCTATTTCACCTAAAATCTGTGCACCGTTACATATTCCTAAAACCGGTTTTTCTTCTTTAACCAATGCTTTGATTCCGTCAATTACAGGAGTGATTGAAGCCATTGCACCTGCTCTTAAATAATCCCCATATGAAAATCCGCCGGGAATGACAATGCCGTCATAATCTGTCAAGTTCTCTTCACTCCACCAGATGTATTCAGGAGTGAGGCCGGCCAGTTCTATAGCCTGTGCTACATCCCTGTCACAGTTGGTTCCAGGAAATCTAATTACACCAATTTTCATTCTCTCACCTTATTTGCCACAGGCCATGTTCTGTGGGATGACGTTGATTTTATAATCATGAATTACAGGATTGCATAACAATCTTTCACACATGTCTACAACATTTTCTCTGATTACTTCTCTGTCTTCGCCTTCCATTTGGAATTTGATGGTTTCTACGGTTTTAACGTTTTTGACTTCGTAACCTAACAAATCAAGAGACCTTTCAACCTGGGTAGCTTCAGGGTTTAACATACCGCTTTTAAGAGAAATTTTTACTTCAATATCAAATAACATTCAAATCACCTAAAAATCAAATTTTTCCTCATCAGGAATAATTCTGTTATATACTTCTACGTAAGCTTCCATTACTTCATCATCTTTTCCTTTTCTGAACAGTTCCTTATCAAGCATTTCCAGGGTTTCGCTGTCCCATAATCTGCATCCGTCAGGGGATATTTCATCACCTAAAAGGATGTTGCCGTCTTTGTCTTTTCCGAATTCGACTTTGTAGTCAACGAGAATAATGCCTGCATCTGCAAAGAATTTGGTCAATATTTCATTGATTTTCAATGCCTTTTCAACAAGAATGTCGATTTCCTCTTCGGTTGCAATGCCCAAAGCCTTGATAAGGGAACGGTTTAACATAGGATCGTGATATTCATCTGCCTTGAAGTCCATCTGAACGATTGGAGGGTTCAGTTTGGTACCGTCTGCAATCGGATATTTGCGAACAAGACTTCCAGTTGCGATATTTCTTACAATAACTTCAATTGGAATCATTTCAAGTTTTTTGGCAAGCATGACATTAGGTTCGGGAAGGTCGATGAACTGGGTCTGGATGCCGTTTTCTTCCAAAACTTTAAATATTTTTGAAGAGATTACTGCATTGTAGGAACCTTTTTTGTCCATTACCTCTTTACGTTCACCGTCACCGGCAGTCATGTCATCTCTAAACTCGATTATGACTTCATCGTCGTTTTCTGTAGTAAATACGCTTTTTACTTTTCCAGAATTAATTAACTCTTTTTTGTCCATGATATCAACAAAATTATTAAATTATTATATTATAATTTTTAGTAAATATATTATATAATACTATTTAAAAAAACAAGCAAAAATAAGAAAAAAAGAATAATGAATGTTAAAATAAACATTCATCTAAGAGACCTAATCTTATCCAAATCAAGCCCTGTTGCTTTAGAAATTATTTCTTCGTCAACACCTAACTCAAGTAAATTACGAGCATCTTCTAATTTAGCATCATCAAAACCTTCACGCTCACCATCAAGATAAGCAAGGTTGATTTCTTCTTCAATACCCGTTACATTAGGCTCAAGGCCATAATCTTCGGCTTTAAAATTTAACATATTTTCCACCTCAATTCTATCCGCCACTTTCAAAAATCTTTGCAGCATTTTCTTTTGACAATCTATTAAGTCCAAATGGAAGTCTGTATCTTCAATTACCGTATTTACCAGCAATCCTGAAGAATGTTCAAGCAATTTCTTAATATCCCAGTCGTGTTTCATATCCGGCAGGAGTATCAAATCTATTGCATCTGTGTCGAGAAGAGGAATCCTGTTAGTTACTTTATGTTCAATGACATTTAAAACTTCCTCTGCACTCTGGTTTTTGATGTAGTAGAAATCCGGATGAAAATTGATATCACCGTCAAGTTCAAGGTTATCAATTCCATGTTTAGGATTGTATGTTGCAAAAACACATGTTTTAAACGGCATACTATCTTCAGATTGGGAATATATGCGATATTTGTACATATCTTCCATTTTGGAATCATACACTGGCGATGATTGCAGTTCAACATTGCTGTTATATTTTCCATCGACTTCAATGAAGATATCCATATACCTGTTATCGGGAGCCAATGGAACCAGTTCAACGTTTTTAAATTTGATTGACTCAGCATCATAGCCTAATCTTCTGTAAAAACGAACACCCAACTTTTTAAAGATATATTTGTAGGTTTCGTCTTCACGGGACAGCTCACTAGTCATTTAAACCAAGATTTTAATTATTTTATCCGGACCCAGAAAACATGTTTAAACACAATTATAGATTGGTTAACCTAATATAAAAAGGTTTAAGTATCAAATAAGAGCAATTATGATTAATTATAACAATTTATTGAAAGTAAATCAATTTTATTGAATGAAAGCAATTTAAAAAAAATAGAAAAAAATAATAGCAATTACAGTTCGTTTATGTATGCCACTTCATCTTCGTTTCGGCCAAACTTCATTCCGTTTAGAGAACCATTTGGAAGCTCGGACATTATTATCACCGGAAAGTCCTCATCAGGTTTGAGATACATGTGATGAGTGACGTTCTGTCTTGTGGTAATCACTATTTCATAATTATTGTCTTTTTTTGTGAAGTCTCCGTCCAGAAAGACTTCATTGAATCTTTGATTTAAAAGATAATCGGGAAATTCCTCTTCGATTTCAAAATGATTTAACAAATCCTTCAGTATCATTTCAATCATTCTAAGGTTGGAAGTTTATCCTTGTCTGAGTCATATGAAGAGCCTATCAGATCTCCGGTTTCAGTGTCATACTGTCTGAATCCTCCGTCGGAGTAGGTCACTTCACGGTAATATCCTTCACCGTTTTGTCCGTTGAATTTCACTACTTCATCTACAATGTTGCTTCCTTCAGATGATGAGGCAGACGGTGAATCTGAACTTTCAGAAGATGCAACATTACTTACTTTATCTTTTATTTTGTCTATTGTATTTGAATCGATATCTTCCATATTAACACCTAATTCATTCATAAAAGAGTAGGCTACAGCACCGCCGACAATCAATAGTGCGGCAATAATGCCTAAAACGACTACAATAAAGCCTTTCATATTATCACCTCTTTTAAGTTGCTTTTGATAATTTGAATGTTATTGTTAAAATACTTTTCTATCATTTTATATATTACAAACAACAAAATTAAAAGCATGGATATGAAAGATACAGCAATACTTCTGATACTACTGTTATGCATTCTGGGTTTGATGGTCGGCATTTATTATGCTTAATGGTAATGATATATCCTTAAATTCTATTTTTACTAAATTAAAGCCAATTCACTGACCCCATTTGGATAATGATTATGATTGCTTGTGAAGGATTCTATATCCTGAATATTTTCAACATTATCAATTAAAACGCCGATAACGGCTTTTAGAGAAATTGATTTATCTTCAATGCAGACTTCCATTTTAAAAAAGACAATATTATCTAAACTTTCACGGGGAAGATTAAATCTTTTTGAAGCATCAAGTATTTCCAAAGATACCGGAACATTATCATCATCAAAATCCAAGAGTAAATCATCATCCATTTCAATAGTTTCACAATATTGAAACTTTTTATTTGATTTAACGCCCAAAATATCGGATGCAATATCATATCTGCATATTACTTCCTGAATGTTATTTTCTCCCATATTCAATTTCTCCTGATTTTGGTAATGACAAAAAATTTGTTAAAAATCAGTTTTAATACTTATTGAAGTACTACTGTATGATTAAACATAGATATGACTAGTATTTAAACTTTACTAAACTCGAAAAGCAATTTTACGCAATGAAAGCAATTTTACGCAATGAAAGCAATTATATTAAAAAAAGTAAAAAGGTTAGATATAAAATCTAACTCAAATTCTAAACTCTCTCTTCGGCATTGTCCCATTCAGGATTTTTGGCAGGTAAAATAGTAAATACCAGTGTAGCTCCTAAAAGAAGGACTGCTGAGATAACTGTAAATACGAGCTGGTCAAATGTTCCGGCTGAAATAACATCATACATTCCGCCGATCCACACGATTGCCAGAAATATCGGAAGAATGTATTTGACAATGACAAGCCACCATCCGCCGACTTTGATTGTTTTTGTTCTTTTGTTTAAAAATTCAATCAGCTTGTCGGCCTTGAATACCCATGCAAAGAGTATGCATTCAACAATAACACCAAAGAGCAGTGCAATCTGGTTGATGAAAGTATCAACAAAGCCCAGAAGGTCTCCGCCGAATGATGTTGCATAAACCATAGACACCAAAGCACCTACAATGATTAAAATGGTCATTGTGCTTTTTCTTGTGAGTCCAAACTTGTTCTGGATTGAAAAGGACAAAGGTTCAATTGTTGATAGGATGCTTGTAAGACCTGCAAGATAAACTGTAATGAAAAAGAGAGGTCCTAAAACATATGCCCACTGACCCAATACATTGAATACTGTAGGATATACGATAAATACCAGTCCGGTTCCCTGTGTTACAAGATCAGCCACTGCTGTTCCTGACTGCATTGACATGTAACCTAGAATTGAAAATACTCCCAATGCGGCAAAGTTTTCAAATAAGGAGTTTGCAAAGGCTATTGAGATTGTATTTGTAATGAGATCTGCATCGTCCTTTGTGTAGCTTGCATAAGTAAAAGCAATTGACATCCCCAGACTCAGTGAGAAGATAATCTGTCCGAATGCTGCCATCCAGATTTCGAAATTGCCTAAAAGTGACCAGTCCGGATGGAAGAGCTCTGCAAGCCCGACTGAAGCACCAGGTAAAGTCAAGGAAAATCCGACAATAATAACCATTATAATAAATAGTGCAGGTACTAAAATCTTTGACACCTTACCGAGACCTGATTCAAGGTCTCTGTGTGATATAAACCAAACGATTACCCAACCCGCAAGCATTGCAACAGCAATTAGAGGAATGAAATTCAAAAGTCCGGTGTATGAAGATGAGGCCTGAAGCAAATTGGTTGTAAAGTAGGTGTTCGGGTCTGCTCCCCATCCCTTAAAGAAACTTAAAATAATATATATTCCATCCCAGCCTAGAATAGCTGAGTAGTAAATCATAATCATAAAAACAGCAACCGGCAAAAGCCAGCCTAAATACTCAAATTTGGAGTTGATCTTCCTTGCAGCCTTTGCAAAGGAAGATTTGAAATTGTATCCCACACCGTACTCCAAGATTAAAAATGGAATTCCCATCAAAAGAATTGCAACGATATAAGGGATGTAGAATGCTCCCCCACCGTTGGAGTAGAGTACATACGGGTATCTCCAAATGTTTCCAAGTCCGACGGCAGAACCAATCATTGCAAGGATGAATGACAGGTTACTGCCCCATTCATTTTTATCCGCCATAATTTCCATTTTCCTATAAATTATGTTAAATATCTTTGTCAGTGAAAGGTTAAAAAGGTTTATATTTACCTTAAAAATGGAATTGTTTAAAAAAAATAGGTAAAAATGAATGAAAAAAGAAATATTGTCCTTTTAAATGATAATCCAACCAATTAAATTATAACAAAAGAACAGTATTTAAAGAAAGTCCGGTCACTTTTGCAATTTCTTCGAAAGAAAGTTTGCCATTTAACTTTCCTGCCATTTCAATTTCTTTTTTATTTTCAATCTCTTCTTTATGCATATGCAGTACACATTTAGCTTTTTCAGCCATACCAATCATCTCCATTAATTTTTTATGCTTATACTCAACAATATTAAGATAACTTCCCACAACCGCTTTATCAAACATTGTCTTAAGAATACAATGTTTTTGAATTTGACATACCCGCACATTTCAATAACAATTTCCTCCTCGCCAACATCCAATTCAAACAAAGGCAGAGTTACCAAAAGAGAACATTCCTCAAACATGGAACGACTGTTTAAAAGAACAATACCCAAATGTAAATTGCTTTCCAAAGTGAATAATTTTATAGTATCAATAAATACACTACAAGGTATTCAACTTAAGATTGAAATTATTAAAGTAAAAAGATTGTTTTGAGATCTAAGCCAGTGAGTTTAGCAATTTCTTTAGGAGTGTGTAATCCTTTTAACTTTCTTGCCATTTCACGATTATATTCATCCCTTACCTCTTCTTTAACTTCATCCCTTACCTCTTCTTTAACTTCATCCCTTACCTCTTCTTTAACTTCTTCTCTTACTTCTTCTTTAAATTCATCCTTCGCAGCTTCTTTCATCTCTTCCCCATACATCTGCAGTACACCTTTAGCTTTTTCAACCATACCAATCATCTCCATTAATTTTTTCTGTTTATCCTCATCAATATACTCAACAATATTTAAATAACTTCCCACAACCACTTTATCATACATTTCCTCGGGAATACAATGCTTTTTTGATTTGAGATATTCACATGTTTGAATAACAATTTCCGCCTCGCCAACATCCAATTCAAACAAAGGCAGAGTTACCAAAAGAGAACATTCCTCAAACGTGAGCATCTTATTGTTTTCAAATTTGTTTTGAATAAGATTTAAATCTTCCTGTTTGTTGATTTTTTTGGTTTTGATTATTCTTGGGTGAAATGTCAAATCAAGCTTAACATACTCTTTGATTCTGCCACCTTTAGAAAGCACAATCATAATCAGTTCAACATCCTCACTGCTTTTACAGAATTCACGAGTATAATACTCAAATGACTGTTTCAAATCCTTATTTCTGAGTGCATCCTTTTTAAATTCAAAAATGATTACTTTTCCGGATTTTGTCAAAGCCTTGAAATCGAAAAAATTGTCAAAGATTTTAACATTACCTGTCTTTTTGTAGGTTATCTCTTCTGTTGGAAGCATGTCAACTATTTCCTCACCGATGCCCAGAACAATCAGGACATGATTTAGAAAATACATGAAACAAAATTTAAGGAATATATCCCTATTTCTTTCAGTTTCTATTGTCATAAAGTTAAAACCTCATTTAAAGTTAATTGATTGTTTATAACTTTATAACTCAAAATATTTAAAGTATTTGCTTGAATAGAGAACAATTTAACTGTTTTGAAGCAATATTATGCCGAATAAGTGAAATTAATTCCAAGCGGCTATTTTTAGTTTTAAACAAAATACTTTAAACACCAAAAGATTTCACTCCATGCACAGATTTCAATGTTTGATTTAAACATGTGAAACTTGATTAAAATATTATTCCAGAAATATAAATAGTTTTTCTTTGATTTGAGAACAATATTTTGAAGTTATGACAATATTACAAAGCCATACAACTTTTCTGTTAAACTTTAAAAAAATAAGTAAAATGAGTCCGTTAAGTTAAGACTCATCTGAAATTGATTTGTCAAGCTCTTCAGCGGAATTTCCAATGGAAATCTTTTCAAGAACAGAAGATCCGTAATGAGGCAGGATTACCAGTCCGATAATTGAAGCCATCCAGAATGATATTAACCTTTCAACTAAAGTTACAGGCCCTGCAAGACCAGCCGGACAGCCCGCCTTTGAGTAAAGTCCAATCATCAAACCGTCCACAGCACCAAGACCACCTGGCAAGAGCGGAATCATACCGACTAAAGATGCAAGGATGAATACCTCACCGATAACAATAACATTCAGTGTTGCTCCGAATGCCATAAATACCACATAAACCCTCAGGATTTCAAAAATCCAAATCAGAAATGATAGAGGGATGGTATAGTAGAAGAGTTTCCTGTTTGAAATCAGCATGTTCATGGTGTCCTGGAAACCTGAAATATTCTCATGGATTTTCATTTTAAGGTTATCTGAGCCTTTCTTGTAGAATCTGTGGGTCAGTTTGAAAATGAGATTTTCAACTTTGATACCGAAACTTTCGTTGACACACATGTAAATCAGCATGCCCAGAATAATTATGATAGCTATTACTGAAAGGACAAGAATTCCTTCAAGCCACATCGGGAAATTGAAGTACAATACTGTTGCAATGATTGTGATGATTGCCAAAACAATGAACGGGAAAGTGTCAAGCATTCTGTCTGCAATAACAGTTGCCAAAGTCTCTTTAAGCTCATATCCATGCTCTTTAGCTAAGATATATGCTCTTACAGGCTCCCCACCACCACGTCCTGACGGAGTGATGTTGTTAACGGCAAGCCCCACCATTACAATCGGGAACAGCTTTTTGAAACCTATGTTGATATCCGCAATATTGTTTACTATTTGCCAGCGGTAGGTATATAAGAAATAGGTTCCAATCTGAATTAGGATAGCTACCCCCAATATTGCAAGATTGGCATCTTTAATTGCATCAATTACCTTGTCAATTCCTATAAAATAAAGCATTACTGCAAGAATTGCAATACTTAATATGATGAAAAATGCAGATTTTTTATCCATGTTTAAAATTTAATAATTTATTTTTTATATAATTATTGTTATTTAATATGGGCCGAAATCAATTTCATTTAGAATATGGGCAACACGGTCTTCTTCAGGAGGAAGTTGCATATAATCACCAAAGATTTGGCCTAATGTTGCCTCCTGATTATTTGGAATTTTTGCATAAATATCTTCAAATTTAACCATTTTAGCAGGTTTGAAGTCTTCTAATTTAAAGTGAGGTTGTTCATTCATAGTTAAATCAGCATAATATTTATAATCACTATGCTCATACTTTCTAAATAATTTTAGCATTTTCTTTTGGTAATATTTAGGTGTTAAACCTATTTTATTGAAAAGTGAATGTGAAGTATTTGCAATTAACTTTACTAGAGCAGAACCTTCCTCAATTTTTATAGAAGCAATAGAACAAAGTTTACATAAAAACAAGCATCTTCTCATATATAAAAAGCGTTTAATTTTATTGTCCGGAACTTTATCTAAAA
This sequence comes from Methanobrevibacter sp., assembly GCF_015062935.1. Classification (NCBI taxonomy): domain Archaea; kingdom Methanobacteriati; phylum Methanobacteriota; class Methanobacteria; order Methanobacteriales; family Methanobacteriaceae; genus Methanobrevibacter; species Methanobrevibacter sp. The sequence goes on from NZ_SUTM01000015.1 coordinate 25,639, forward strand.
TAAACAGGTCAATGTGAATGCCTAATTTAAAATCAATCTGGCTGTCCCAATATTCAGCCCAGTATGTTCCGTTTAATGACAATCTTCCAAATTGTAAGAAATACTCCTCATCATATCTGATATCGAAAACTGTGTATTTTTCAGAAGGTTTTTCTTCCATAATCTTTAAAAATTTCTCATAATCATCTCTGAATAAAATTACATCAATGTCATCATCCCATGGGATAAAACCTTCATGCCTAACGGCACCAATTTCAGTTCCAAAGAACAGATAATATTCAATATTGTTTTCATCACATATTTCAATAAAATCTTTCAATATTAATAGTTCAACATCCTGAATATGCTTTAGGGTTTCATCATCACTCATCTTATCCCCATGACTAATATTTATTAATAATATTAATATTATTATTTTCAAATTCTTCCATTATTTTACATATTGCTCTTGAAACTTCAAAATCAACATATGCATTATTTTTACCAAGTTCAATTGATTTTGCAAAAGCTACAAGTTCATATCTTATTCCTTCACCATCCAGCTGGTAGAAGTATTTTCTATTGTCTTCCTGATTTTCATATCTTAATTCAAAATAATCTGTTTTCCACCAGGGGGCTGGAATATATGCATAACCTTCTGAACCTGAAATTATAAGTTCTCCTTCTGATTTTACGCTGTTTGCAACTTTAATTGAAGCAACAGCATTTTCATACTGAAAATCTATTTTTGTAAACAAATCAAAATTAGAGTCTTTATTTAACTTTAATGAATTGATAGTTTTGTTTTTATAATCGATTCCGAGAATCTGGAATATCGGTAAAAGCGCTGTTGGTCCCCATGCAGTTATACTGTTCCATGAGTTATCATCATATTCCCTTAAACTTGTACATGTTGCATCAACAGAATATACTTCACCTATGTTTCCGCCTTTGAGTATTAAAAGCAATCGATTATATGCAGTAGAATAAGCTGTTTTAATTGAATCCATCAATATTAAATTATTGTCATTAGCTAGTTTTTCGAGTTCGATACATTCATTTTCTGTTAAAGCAAATGGAGATTCGCAAAGTACATGTTTGCCATTATTTAAAGCCCGTTTAATTTGAATGTAATGTTTTGAAGGATGAGATATGATAAATACTGCATCAGTAATATCTAATAATTCATCATAATTATCCGTTAATGTCAAATCTTCATTTTCATAGCATTTCCTTTCATTTTCATTGTCAACACATATTGCATTTACATCAATACCATTAACATATTTGGATTCATCATAAAATTTCTTTAAAATATTTCCTTCACCGACAAGACCTAATTTGATGCTTCTGTTTTTAGATCTGATTTGTGAGCTTGAAACTCCTTCAGTTCGGTCTAAATAAACCACATCACAGTAATCCTTTAAGTAATCGAAATGACCTACCCAGTCTGAACCCACTGTGAATATATCAACGTCCATTCTTTTTATATCATCAATTTTTTGACCTTCGTATTCTTCAATGATAATCTCATCAGCTAGGCCGGTTGCCCTTACAGATTCTATACGTTCCATCAATGACTGCTTTACGTTTATTTTACCTCGCTGCTTGTCAAAGTCATCTGCAGTAACACCTACAATCAGGTAATCTCCCAGTTCTTTAGCTCTTTCCAGAAGTCTTTGATGGCCGTAATGGAATAAATCATAAGTTCCATAGGTAATTACTTTAATCATTTTAGTATTCCTCTTTTTTCCAAATCATGCAATGCGTCAATAAGCTTGTCGTTATCATCAATTGTCAAATCCCCAATGTGGCCTACTCTAAACATTTTGTCTGCAACTTGCCCGCCACTCGGATTTACCCAAATCGAATATTCTTTTTTTAAGGTGTTTACGATTTCAGATGCAGATGAGTTTGTATAAACACTGGTAACTGCATTTCCCAGATTTTTGCATTTTATCTCCAAAGGCAAGTCTTTAATTCTTGAACGGAAGTCCTCAGCTAAATTTGAGATTCTTTTGATTTCTGCTTCTACCCCGCCTTGAGCTTTGATTTCTTTTAATCTTGCATTTATCTGAAGCAGAATAGTTACTGCAGGAGTGAAAGGAGTTTGGCCTCTCTCACCATTTTTAAGTGCATCCTTAAGATCGAAATACATTGATTTAACTGGATTTTTTTCAACTCTTTCCAGTGCTTTTTCATCTAGAACTATTATTGAAACTCCTGGCGGACAGGCTAGGGCTTTTTGTGAACCTGTTATCAGTGTGTTGATGTTTTGTTCTTTCATGTTAATTGAATCTGCAAGAAAAGAGCTTATTGCATCCACGACTAAAAATATACCATTCTTATTGCAAAAATCACTGATTAAATCCAAATCATAGTGAACTCCTGAACTGGTTTCACAAATATTAACTAAAAAGCCTGTAAATCCATTATCTGCGTATTGATTTAAAATATCTGGTGTTAAATCCTCACCGAAATCAAGTTTGATGTCCTCAAATGGAATGTTGTGCAAATCACATAAATCAGCGAAACGTTGGCCGAATCCTCCACCATTAACAACTAAAACCTTGTCTTCAGTTGAAAACACATTCATTACAGTAGCTTCCATTGCGGCAGTTCCGGAACCTGTGATAAAAACAACTCTTGAATTTTCATCCCCATAAACAAATTCCTTCATTAACTTTTCATTTTCAAACATCACTTCGGAAAATTCATCATTTCTAAAATAGGGAGTTTGCTCACCGCCGATTTTTCTTACCTCATCACTGCTCATTACAGGACCTACTGTAAAATTTAACATTATATCACACCTATTCAATTACGAAAAATTTATAGTGGGTTTCACTATGGTCGCTTAAATCTTTGAAAATATCATCTGAAATTACTTTATTGTAATTCAAACCTTTGAATAATTCCATGTATTCATCTTCAGTTCTGTATATTTCATTATAATCTGCTTCAAGACCTTCAGAATAGAAATCTTTAAGGGTCAATCTTGATTCAATATGGGAAACAGGTTCCATTATGAATAATTTTTTATCAACAGAGCCTACACGGTTCAATTCTTCAAAAACAAGTTTTATATCTTCATCATTAATGTACATTAAAACTCCGCTGAAAATAATAACATCAAATGGAGGCTCGATTAATAGCGCATCCTCGTCAATATCTGTTGCTGACATGACCTGGAACTTGCAGTTATCATAATCATAAGATTCTTCAGCTATTTTAATCAAATCTTCAGTATAGTCAATACCAAGATATGATTCGCATTTATCATGCAATGCTTCAACCCAACGGCCGATTTCACAGCCGACTTCAAGAACTTTCTTGCCGGTTACATCAATGTGTTCATGTAATAATTTTTTTTCTTCAATATGTCTTTGTTCTGAGTTTTCTTTATTCTGGAATAAAACAATGGATAAATCACTTTCCAACTCACGATTAGCCCTGTCTGCAAAAAAGTTTTTAACTTTATCAGAGTTAATATCCTCATTATCACCGTATAATCTTACCATTATAAAACTCCTAGAATAAATTTAAATTTAAATAAATTTAAAATAAATTATATAAATAATTGTTTAAATAATTTAGTATTGATAAAATTTAATTTTAATAACAATAGGGATAAACATGTCTAAAGAACATAAAAATGTATGTCTAGTTACAACAGTATATTCATTTTTCTTATATTTGTTAATCAAAGGATACAATGAGAATGATATTTTTATATTTACTGCATGGTTTCCAAAAGAAGTTTCAAAAAATATCCCCCATATTCAAATGCCTCCTGTTGCATTCCGATATGGCGCTAAAATGTATTCAACAGATTCAATTAAAGGGATTTTCCAAAATGTATTTGGATACTGCAGATATTTCTATGGATATATTAAATTAAGAATATTATTCTTCATTAAAACATGTAATAAAGAGATTGATATATACGGACATGCACAAACACCTTTTTCATACATGTTTTATGAAAATGAAAATTCAAATATCATTGAAGATGGGCTTCAAAATTACAATCCAAACATCTGTGAAACCCATAAAATAAATCCGATAATTGACAAAATTCTCCATTTATGCGGCATTTACTTTTTAAATGCCAATGAGGCGTTAGGAAGCCATAAAAATATAAAAACTGTTTATTTAACACGTGAATTTAATCATCCATTAATTAAAGATAAAGTTGAAGTAATTGACATTGAAAAAAAATGGAATAACTTAACTGACAACGAACAGAATGAAATTTTAGATATATTCAACGTCAATGTTGCTAACATTAATTTTGATGGAAAAACTGCATTAATCTTATCCCAACCTTTGAGTGAAGATAATTTAGCAACTTATGAGGATGAATTAAAAATCTATGATGAATTTATCGACAAATTTTCAGATTATGAGATAATCATAAAACCTCATCCAAGAGATGAAAAGGATTATACTAAGATTTACCATAACATGAAAATTATTGATAAACATTTTCCAATCGAATTATTAAATTTAATAAATATTAATCCAACAGTCGTTTGTTCCGCAATTTCAACAGCCTTATTAAACTTCAAGAATTCTGAAATATATGTTTATCAAGGTGAATTGAAAAATGAAAGGCTGAAAAAACTAAGAGAAGAATTAATTAAATTGATTAATGAAAAAAATTAAGACAATAAAGAAACTAACCTAGTTTCAACAGATACTAATTTTGGAAATCTACGACATAAGACATCAAAAACAGGAAACTTTCTTTCATTAAACAAAATATAATGTTCTTTAATTTTTAGATTATTATTTAAAACATATACATTCAATAAAATTTCACCAAAAAATCCAAATACTCTTTTATTATTTTTAGGATATTTAGAAAGATCAATTTTATCAAAGACCTTTTCAAAAATATCAAAAAGCCATTTGAAATAATTATCCGCCAATTTTTTATTAGATATAAACATAGTATTATAATAAGCGCTTTTACTATTCATCACTTTCTGAAATGATGTGTAATACTCCGGAAAAAAATCTTTTATTGTTTCACCTAAAATCAAATAATCTTCATATTTCACACCATAATCAGGATTAATTTTTAAACTATCTTGAATAACTTCCGAAACAGTACCGTTTAATCTTCTTTTCTGAGGAAGAATAATATCAAATTTGGATAAATCATTAATTATGTCCTTTTTTGTTAATTTATCAAATTTTAAATTTCTAACAAACCAACGACGGTAATGGCAAAAACCTATTATATCAGCATCCGAATTCTTCCAAGCCCAAAATTGACCAGTGAACTCCGCGAAATATTTATTTAAATTTGAGATATTTTCTCCAGAATCATCCCTAATGTATCCATAATCGTCATCCAACATGCAAGACCCATTTAATAAAGGTTTATACAAATTTGAATCATATTGTTCATCAAACTTTTTATGAGTTAAAATAAATATTTCAATTTTTTGATTCATAATATTAATCCCTTAAATAATAAAAAAATCATTCTAATTCAGATAAAACATTTAAAATATCATTTTTTGATAATTGACCAATTTCAGAAGAGTCATAAATGAAATTAGGATGATTTTCAACAAATTCTTTTCTAATAATAAATAAATCATTTGTTTCTTCAGCATATAATATTTCATCTGGAGTCATTAGCTCTTCGTGTAATTTTTCTCCTATACGCTTTCCAATAATCTCAACCTCAATATCATCAACTGAATAACCATATTTAGGAGCATAATATTCAATCATTGCTTCAGCAAGATCAGTTACTTTAACAGAAGGCATTTTTAAGATAAATATTTCTCCCCCTTCAGAGATGCTGCCCGCATCTAAAATCAATTTAGCAGCTTCATGAATGTGCATAATAAAACGAGTCATTGCCTCATCTGTAATAGTTAAAGGACCACCATTTTTAATTTGTTTTTTAAACACAGGAATGACTGATCCTCTTGAGTTTAAAACATTTCCAAATCTGACACATGCAAATTTAGTTCCATCAGCTCCACTATATGCATTGGATGAAATCATTAATCTTTCAGCCAGCAATTTTGTAGCTCCCATTACATTTACAGGATTTACTGCCTTATCAGTACTGATTAAAATTACTTTTTCAACATCACAGGTAATAGCTGCATCAATAATATTTTGAGTTCCTCCAACATTTGTTTTTACAGCATCCATAGGATTATATTCGCATAAAGGAACATGTTTATAAGCAGCTGCATGAAAAATTATATCAATATCCTTAAAAGCCCTTTCAAGTCTTTTTAAATCCCTAATATCTCCAACAAATGTCCTTATTTTGGATGAATTCAAATCTTGCTCCAAATCAAATAAAGCAGTTTCATTATTATCAAAAACTCTTACAACATCAACATCATAGTTTAATAACTCTGCAACTATTTTTCTACCAATAGATCCAGAACCGCCTGTAACAAGAACTTTTTTTCCTTTATAATAATCATCTAACATAAAATCACCTATTTATAGAATTTTCCAATAGTATCAGCCATATAATCCATTTGCTCAGTTGTTAATGTAGGAAACATAGGCAGAGTAATTGTTTTTTCATGCATTTTCTCAGTAACAGGCAATACATCATCATATTTTAATCTGTTTTTATAAAATTCAGATTTGTGAACAGGATCAAAGTAAATTTTAGATGATATTCCATTATCTGACAAGTAATCTATTAATTCATCCCTTTTATTTGCTAAAACTGAGAATAATTGATAAACATGATTATAACCTTGCGGAACTTCAGGAATAGTTATTTCATCTGTTTCTTCCAATATTCTTTTAGAAAGATATTCAACATTATTTTTTCTCATTTCAATAATCTTATCTGCCTTTTTAATTTGTGAAATCCCTAAAGTTGCAGTTAAATTTGACATTCTCCAGTTAAAACCAAGTTCAATATAATCAAATAATCCTACAGTTGAGAAATAGTCTCCACTTTCCAATCTTCCATGAGACCTGATTAATTTTAATTTTTCATAAATTTCATCAGAATCTGTGACAACCGCTCCACCTTCACCGGTTGTTATAATCTTATTTTGACAGAAACTTAAAATATTTGAATCACCGAAAGTACCAATATTTTTTCCATCAACAGAAGCACCAAAAGCTTCTGCAGCATCTTCAATTAGTACCAAATCATTATCTTCAGCAATGTCCTTTAACGCTTTAATTTTACATGGGCATCCACCATAGTGAACCGGAATAATAGCTTTAGTATTTTTTGTAATTTTTTCTTCAACTAATTCAGGATTTAATCCAAAAGTCTCTTCTTCAATATCTACAAAAATGGGTTTTGCTCCTACAAATAATGGAGAATTAACAGTTGCAATAAATGTGAATGATGGAACAATGACTTCATCACCTTTTCCGATTCCATGAGCAAGTAAAGCAGCATGTAAAGCAGAAGTCCCAGAATTAAATGTTATCGCATGTTTTGTCCCAATATACTCCGCAATCATGTCTTCAAATTCAGTGACCTTTGAACCTACAGCCCAAAATTTACCTGAAGCAATTTGTTCAGAAACTAGTTTAACATCTTCTTCATCATTATAAATTTCAAATAATGGGACATTCATCTTATCTACCTACATAAACTAAAAATAACTTTTAAATTCAATGAATTTTAAATTTAAATCAAATAATCACTAATAAATATATATAAATTATTATAAATAATTTTCCAATTAATCTAATTTTCTCACTACTTTTGCCGGAACGCCAAAAGCAACAACATTATCCGGAATATCTTCAGTTACAAAACTAAAAGCACCAATAATAGAATTTTTACCAACAGTAACCCCAGGCATTACAACAGAATGAGTTCCAATTCTGCAGTTTTCTTTTAAGATAACTTCCCCTTCCTTATCATCAATAGTGGATATTGAATAAATAGAACAGTGAGATCCAATTTGAACATAATCTTCAATTACAACATGATTTTTTGCGTTAATATATGTAAATGCGCCGATATCAGTTTTATAACCCAAATCCAAATTATCTTTGTTTTGAACCAACCAATTATACTTAGTCAGTTCACATTCTTTTATTTCAGGAGCTTTCCAGCCATCAAATCTATCTTCACTCATAATTTCACCTAAATATTATTGTAAACTTCAGCAAATTCTTCATTATTTTCAAAAAGATATTTTGCAATAACTTCCATTAAAAACATGTCATTTTCATGGTCCAAATCCAATACTCCAGTATCAAACATCTTATGAATTCCACATTTTCCATCAAACAGTCCCACTTTTCTTTGTAGGAACTCTCTGGAGTAAACATAAATTGATGCATTCATGTCATAAATCACAGGTGCTTCCTGTCTTGTATTAAAATTGGACTTAATTACCCTATCATAGCCATGTTCTGTTTCCATAACCATGTTAAAATAGGGATTTCTTCTAGAATCAGTTACAGAAAAAATCAGGTCATAATCAGTATTCAATTTCTTTTCAATCATGTCATCCAAATCTTTTACTGTCCTAAGGGGAGAAGTAATGTCTAAATCAATTATCAAATCATAATTGCCATTCTTTTCTTCCATAACTTCCAAACAGTTTTGAATAACATCAACTTTGGCAACTTTATCGCCCGCTAAATCGGCACTTCTCTCAATTATATCTACGGAACGTAAAGAATTATTGTCGAATATTTCCATCAAACTTTCACTATCAGTGTTTATAACTATATCCGCATCATAATTTGATTTTTTTAAATATAAATCAATGACAGATAATGAATATAAAGCCAAAGGTTTATCTAAAAAGTTTTTAACATTTTTATTTTTTATTCCTTTTGACCCAGCACGCCCACATATAGTAAATAATAATTTCATAATTCTCCTCCAGCCAATTTCATAACATTTAATGCATTTTGAATATCATTAATATTATCTATTTCTTCTGTAATTAATTTAAAGAAATATTTTAATTCTTCAACTTGATAGTCATTGCGTTGTTCATTAAAATCGATTACTTTATTTTCATTTTTAAAAACTATTTGATTATTATAAATATCCCCAATAATAGTTTCATCTTCTTTAAAAATCATTAATTCTCTTATTGGAAACCTACCAAAATAATCCAAATGTAATTCTAAAAGCAGATTATCATATTTTGCAATGTAGACTGCAATGTCTTCTGTATCTATTTCCAAAGTAGATACTTTATCCAAAATTGCATCCACAGAATGGGGCATTCCAAACAGGTAAGTCAAATAGTCCCATTCATGGATTAAATCAATACTTACTCCACCGCCCAATTCCTTTTTTGCACTATAGGACTTCCTGTAATCCTCATCAGGATGCCATTCGGGAAGATAAGTTGAACAAATTGATCTAACTCCATTTACCTGATTTAAATCCAGATTCTCTTTAAGGTATTGAATTACACTTCCATGCCTTAATGGACAAGCAACATAACATGTTTTTGAGTTAAATTCATCGAAATTTTTATCTAAATCATCGGAATAGACAATCGGTTTTTCTATAAAAAAGTTTTCAGAATTATCCTTAAATAATTTAAGAGTTTCATAATGGAGTTTTGTAGGATTGGTGATGAAAATTGCATCATAATCTTTTGGAACTTCATCATAGCTGTGATACTCATTGGAAATATATTTGGCAATATCCTTATCCAATGGAGAATTGCTGCTTCTATAAGCATCTATCTGACAGTTAAAATCATCAGCCAAATAGTTTTTAATATTTGAAATATGCCTTTTAGCAATTGAGCCGATTCCAACAAAACAAATCTTTAAATCAAACATGTTAAACCTCAAAAACCTCACTATCAGAGATTTCTTCAATTCTATCAATAATATCCAATATATATTTATCCTTTTCAAAAGAGTGTAATCCGCATTCTGCATTGCCTGACAGGACACTGAAAAAGTCCTTAATTTCTTCAAGATACGCATTTTCAATGATTGTCTGATTATAATCATTTTCTTTTGAGATTTCCTCATATAAATTCAATTTCTTCATTTCATTCACGTCAAAATCAAATTCTTCAAAACCTTGAGGAGTTCCATCCCAAGACAAATAAATATCCTCGTTAATGATTTCCAAGTTCCTTACAGCTTTACGTGATGCCAAATCAACAATTAAAGCGCCACGACTGCCGTTTTCATGAATAATATTTATAAAAAAGCTGTCTGGATAGTCAATTTCCAAATCAGTGATCTTATTTTTAGATACATGCAATTTCTCAATATTGCCGAATACATTTACAATCCACGGCAGTTCAATAGCTAAAATTTCTCTACAACCATTAGTTTTTTTATTTCCCACGAAAAAGTTTTTATAACTCTCCCAAGGGTGCCAATCCGGCAAATAATTACCTATATGATAGATATAATTAGTAACTTTGTCTGAATCCTGAACCTGTGAGTCAATGTAATTGATTTCTTTTCTGTAAAGTTGTGTTGATGATAAAAACAAGACTAACTCATTTTCATTGGACAAATCAATATTTTCAGTATAACCCTCACTAACCAAATTGATTTCGGTGAAAACATTCAAATTTGAATTTAAAGCCTGTTTAATTAAATTAGAATGAGTTAATGGTGGAGTTGATATAAACACTGCATCAAAATTATCTAAATTAAAAAATTCATTGGAATCATTAAAAACATCAATATTAAATAATGATTTTACCTCATTACATCTCTCATCACTATTATCAATTCCAACAACATTTATTTCAGGAAAATTTTCTTTTATTAGTCTAATTCTTCTTTTTCCCATTGAACCTAAACCGATTACACCAACATTCAAATTTATCACTCCAACTCAAAAAATTTCTTATTTAATAAATCATCATTAATATCTAACTTATTTAAAATTTTACAGATATTTTCACCAGATTTCCCATCTCCATAGGGATTAATACAATTATTTAATTTATTTTGATAATCTTCACTTTTAATATAATTCATGGCATTTAAAATTTCATTGGAATCATAATCAACATCAATAACATTCTCTGCCTTTTCACGGCCAGCCTGCCTAGTTCCGATATTAATTACAGGCAGCTTAAATGAAGAAGATTCAATTATTCCACTGCTTGAGTTTCCTATCAATGCACTGGCTAACCCCAAAAGACCAATGAAATCGTCGTGAGGGATGTTCTTATAAGCGTCAACATCATATTCGTTTATTTTCTCAATCATTGCCCTTCCGCCTGCATCTGCATTCGGATAAACCAATAAGATCTGATAATCAGTAGAGGTTACCGCATCTAAAGTTTGTTTAATCTGATTAGATGAGTCTTCAACCTCCAAACTAACAGGATGCTGCAATACAAGAATGAAATCATGTGCAATATTATATTTTTCCTTCAAATGCTTTTCATCAATTTTATCTTTAATTTTAATTATTGAATCTAATCCAGGCGCTCCAACAACAAAAATATTGTCCGGATTTTCACCCATTTGCCTTATTCTTGATGCGCTTTTTTCAGTTGCCGCAAAGTGAATATTGGACAATTTTGTTATTGCATGGCGAGCGGAATCATCGACGGTTGATGAAACATCACCACCATGAATATGTGCAACAGGAATCTGCAGATAGGAAGCGACAATTGCTCCGGCCAGCATTTCACCACGGTCTCCTAAAAGTAAAACGACATCAGGTTTTATTTCAACCATCAGTTGTGTTAAATCGCCGATGAGATTACCAATGAATGCAGACATTGACTGCTCATCGTCTTTTAAAAATGTTTGATTAATAACATGTAAATTAAAATTATCCTTTTTAACTTCATCTAATGAATATCCAAATTCTTCCATTAAATGCATACCAGTTACTGCAACTTCCAGGCGAATATTTTCATCATTATCCAATAATTCCAAGGCATCGTGCATTAAACCGTAATCTGCTCTTGTTCCAGTAATATATAATACTTTCTTTAACATAATTATTCCAAATCTTCCCATTGCAAAACATGACCTGATTTTAGGTCTTTATTAACTGTTTTGCCTATTAAATCATCAACATACTTAGGAGCAATACCTGTTCCAGGCCGTTTAATTGACAGCATCTCTTTTTCAAGCACATCCCCTTTTTTGAGATTATCATTTAAAATGATGCTTTTTCTTGCAACCTTTTTAATTTCATTTTCATTTTCAGAAAATTTCCTAACACCATCCCCCATTGCAACCTCAACATGCCTGATTGCACTTACCATAGCTTTAAATTCCTCAGGATTTAAAGACGCCTTATGGTCCGGGCCTTCGAGCGTTTTATCCAATGTAAAATGTTTTTCAACAACACATGCACCCAATGCAACAGCTGCAATCGGAAGTTCTATGCCCTGAGAATGGTCTGAAAATCCGATTGGCACATCCAATTCATTTTGTAATGTTTTTATGAAATTTAGATTTGCTTCCTCAAATGAAGTCGGATATCCTGTAATGCAATGCAAAATGCATAACTTTTCCTTATTTTCAATGAAATCATAGGTTTCTTTAATCTCTTCCAAGGTAGCCATGCCTGTTGACAAAATTAATGGTTTATCAGTATTTAAAACATAATCAATCAGTTCAAAATTATTCAGTTCACCTGAACCCAATTTATAAAGTGAAACACCTAACTTCTCTAAAAGATCCACACTTTTAAAATCAAAAGGTGAAGATAAAAATACTACTCCACACTCTTCAGCATAGCTTTTAAGTTCATAAAAATCATCATATGACAATTCCAATTTTTTTAGCATTTCAAGTTGTGAATTTTCATTAGTATTTTTTTCCTGATATTCAGCAGTTTTTGCATTTTCACTAACCAAATCCTCACTGACAAAAGTTTGAAATTTAACAGCATCAACACCACATTTACTAGCTGATTTAATCATTTTACGAGCAAGTTCAATACTGCCATTATGATTAACACCAATTTCAGCAATGATAAATGTAGATTTAACATTCGATTTATTACATTCAGCATCAAAAATCATGAAAAAAACCTAACTAATTCAATATATCATAATATATTATTAATATAATAAAATTTTATGTATTGCCTAAAAAAATAAGTTTAAAATAAGAAAATAAAATATTATAAAAAATACTATTTATTTTTATAATTAATTAAATTATTTTCAATTGATTTTAAAAAAGGAAATTTACTGCCTAAAATTGTAACAATTGGGAATTTCCTATCAGTATTAATTATGTAACGTTCTTTAATGCTTAGACCTTTTTTATAAACAAAAACATTTAATAAATATTCACTAAAGAAACCTAAAATTCTTTGGTTATCATCAGGATATGATGAAAAATCAATTACCTGTTTTAATTCATTAAGAACATCAAAGAGCCATGAAAAATATTCATCAGCTACTTCTTTTTTACAAATAAACATATTACAATTATATCCTCCTTTACTATTCATAAGATATTGGTATGAAGAATAATAATCAGAAAATTTATTTTTTATAAGATTTTCTAATTTTATATAATCCTCCCATTTTGCACCATAATCTGGATTTAAGCTTATAGCCTTTTGAATACCCTCTCTTAAAATATCATGAGAATTAGTTTTTTGAGGAAGAATAATATCAAAATTTTCTAAATCATTTTGAATATCATCAACAGTTAATTTATCACCAAAAATATTTCTTACAAACCAACGCCTATACTGACAAAAACCAATTATATCTGCATCAGAATGCTTCCAAGCCCAATATTGACCTGTCAATTCTGCATAATAAATATTAAGTTCAGATATGTTATCGCCAACATCATCTCGTAAATATCCAAAATCATCATCCGAAAAAATACTGCCATTCAATAAAGGAACATATGGAGGGCATTTATAATTTTCATTTATCTTCTTATGAGTTAAAACATAAACTTCAGTTTTCATCAAAATTCACGCATATTTATTGAATTAAAATATTTAGTTAATTACAATAATATTTTAAATTTTTATTTTAAATAATTTTTTATCTTAAAATACGAAATATTTTTCCAAAAAGCATAATTAGTTTCAATTAATTTAATGTTAGTTAAAAAAAAAATAATTAATTTAGTTTCACCTATTTTTCAAGACATTAAACTATTTTTTCAGACATAATTTTATAAATAAAACTCATTCACTCACTTTGAACACACACTCAATAATTCTAATTTTAGTTTAATTTTTCATTATCACATGCCCTTTTAATTAGCATGTCTTGATATTCAATAGGCAAATCCTTAAAATAGGAACTAAATCCCCAAACACGAACAATTAAATTAGGATATCTATCAGGATGTTTCTTTGCATCAATTAGGATTTTTGATGAAACAACATTAAGCTGCATCTGAAAAACACCCATGTTTAAACTCATTTTAAGAAAATCAAGAAATTTATTGAAATTTTTCTCAATGAAATCTGGAGCAACCATAAAATCCACTACATTCCCATTGAACTTATGATTAGTATAATCCAGTTTAGATGCAAAATGCATAATTTCAGTGTAATCATTATTATCATCTAAAGAGATGTGCACATTAAACGGTTCATAATCCTTTCTACCATCTAGAGATGCAGAAATATCTAAAGATCCGCTTATGTAACTTGGTGCACTTAATCCAAATTTAAATTTACCCCCGTATCGTGTTCTTTCACTCTCAAAAACATCATCAACAAAACATATAATTTCATTAGTTAATCTAATAATTTCCGAATCATCCATCCCAAATCTTTTTTGGTTTTTAAGTTCATTTAATAATACTTGATCTTGAAAATTTGCTTTTCGACTTTCGTTTAATTCTTCAAAGGAGTATTTTTCATCATCAAAAACTAATTTTTTTATATTATACAAACTATTTACAGTATTCGATAATGATACTGAAGTTAATCCATAATTATTATAAACAGCACCACCTTCCGATACATCATTATTATTATTATCAATGAATAATGAAATAATTGGATCTTCTTCCCAAACATAATTATTAATTTGATTTAAAATTTCATTTACATGATATTTCAGATAAATTTTATAATCCTCCAAGAATTCGTTAAAGTTTGAATATTTTGATAATTCTTCATTATCCAATAACTCATTTAATGGTTTTAAAAAGATAATAAGATTAACATTATTTAATTCTAAACCTTTACCTACTGGCGCAGGTTCCCAACAGGCAGAAACAATATAGTTATATGCATCTTCTTTTTCATATCCAAATTCTATTAAATTTTTTATGACTAAATCATCATTTGACAATAATGGTGAACCAATTCCAGTAGCCAATGTTTCAACAGCAAGCTCCATCAAATCATCCGGTGTGTTATCAGAATATCTCAAAATGATTTTTGGATCAGGTAAGTTAAGTTCTTTTAAAGCATTAATGAATAAATATGTTAAATCATTGCAAAAATAGGAATTATCTTCATTTAATCCTCCTAAAACAATGATTTGGCCAGTGTCTCCCGCAAGTGCATCACTTTTGAAATAATAATAACTATGAAGTTTTATTATAAAATCTTTAATTAGTTCATATGCTTCGTTTTTACTAATATTATCCTTTTCATACAAATCATTCAAAATTAAATCAATCCTTCCCACACCATTTAAATGATGATTTGTTTGCCATAATGTTTGATTAAAAAATAAAATTCTTTGTAATGCTTCTTTAAACGATTCTGCTTTTTTAAATTTAATATTTTCCAGATAAGCTATATATTCAAATTTATCTTCGCGATTAGATGACATCAATTCCTCAATTTCACGATCAATTAATATTTCAAAAGCTTTTAATGTATCTAATTGATTTGATGAAAATTCATTTTGAGTATTATAAAATACTTTCAAATCTTCTATCGAATTATTTAAAATTTTACTATAATCCATAGTAATATTTCCTATAATCCTATTTTCATAATTTAAACATTTCCAAGAGTCTAATGTGAAAATAAATCCTTCTTTAGGAATATTAATATTAATTTTTGCAAATAAATCTTGTATTTGTTTTCCTTTTGTCTGTTTTAAAGAAGGAGTATAAAAATCATGTAATCTCTTAAAAATATTATTCGAATAATATTTATTTAATTTTTTTGACAACGCCTTAAAAATTAATATTTTTTTTGCATACTCAAAAAATCCTAGCTTTAAAAGGATTGATTTGAGATTTAGTATTAAATTAACCATAAATACACCAAATTCAATTTATAAATAAATATAAAACTCTACTTTGAATATATGCTCAAATCATATTAGTCATTTTTATATTATTTATCCATTATACATAAAATTTTGTAAAATAATTCAATAGTGAAAATTAATTTCAAAGAAGATACTATTAAAATAAGATATTAAATAAAAACCGAACATTTTTTAGTTATAAAAAATATTATCTTCAAAAAATAGTTTTTAATAAATTTTAGTCATAAATCAGTTAATACTAAAATTGACAAAAAATTTATTTATACAAACTTTAATAAAGAAGATTAAAGAAAATATATTACACTTTTAATTAATTAAACTATTTAAATTAAATAATTATCATTTTAGAAGAAATTTATAATTAAAATTTAAAACTGTTGATTTTATGAGTCAAGTGCGAAAAATATTTAAAAATATGAGTTGGCTATTAATATCACAAATAATTGCCAGTATTTGCGGGTTTATTTGGACAATCGTTATTGCACAATACTTGGGAGTTAATGATTACGGAATTTTAGGATTTGCAATATCATTTACAGGAATTTTAACTGTATTAAATGATTTAGGTGTTGGAACCCATATCATCAGACATGTAGCGACAGATTATGATTCGGCTAATCATTACCTGGGAAATGCAATTCCTTTAAAATCTTTATTTTCTACATTTAATTTTGGAATATCATTAATTATATTAATAATAATGAAATGTAACCCACTTACAATTCAAATAACACTACTGTTTACAATAGAATCTATTATTAAATCATTCTTTAGTTTATTTAGTAGCACATTTCAAGCTGTTGAAGAAGGAAAATATCAAGCAATTGGCAATACAATAATGAATTCATTATTACTACTTTTTGTTTTCATCGTAATTTTTACAGATACAGGTATTTTTGGAATAACTTTTGCATATGTCCTTTCAAACATTATTGCACTAATTTACATATTTTATGCATTTAATAAGCATATTACAAAAGTTACCATCAACTTTGACAAAGAATTCTGTAAGAAAATAACACTTGCCTCAATCCCATTTGCAATAAGTGGATTATTATCCACACTTTATTATTCCGTTGACATGATTATGCTTACCCCTATGGCCGGAGACTATGCAACAGGAATATATAATGCAACTTATAGACTTATTTCTGTTTTAACCTTATTTTATGGAGTTTATACTGCAGTTATATTTCCTGTAATGAGCAGAATGTTTAAAAATGATAAGAAAATGTTATCTGTTAGTTTTGAAAAGTCAACTAAATATCTAATGCTTATCATCATCCCAATTGCTATTGCAACTCAATTTTACTCAACAGATATTGTTGTTTTATTCTTCGGCAGAGAATATGCGGCTGCTTCAACACCTTTATCCATATTAATATGGACAGTTTGCTTAGTATTCTTCAATGCATCAATAGCAACCGTTTTAAATGCTTCATTTAAAGAAATGACAGTGACAAAACTCAATTTCATTGCTGTAATATTTAATGTAGTTTTGAACTTATTTATGATTCCTAAATACACATATAATGGAGCTGCAATTACAACAGTATTGACTGATTTATTACTCCTATTCCTATATTTATACTCTATGAAACAGATTATATCCCCAGATAAAAAATTTTACTTAAGTATTGGAAAAATAATTATCGGATCTGCAATATTAGGAATTGCATTATATTTCTTAAACTTAAATATGTGGATAGCTATTCCAGTAGGAATAATAATATATTTTGTAACAATTTTCATTTTAAGAGTATTTGATGATGACGACAAATATATTGTAAAAGAGATTTTAGGAAGAAACTAACAATTACGGACAATAAAATGACTGTACGAATTACGAACATCCAACATTTTTCACTCCATGATGGTCCCGGAATAAGAACAACTGTATTTCTTAAAGGTTGCAACTTAAAATGTCCATGGTGTGCTAATCCAGAATGTATTTCATCTAAAATCCAAGGAGAATTTGGATATGATATCTCATTAGAGAAATTGGAACAAGAAATCGTTAAAGACAAACCATTCTATGAAACAGGGGGTGGAGTGACCTTTTCTGGAGGGGAACCTCTACTTCAAATTAATGATTTAGAACCTCTTTTAAAATCCCTAAAAAATAAAAATATCAATATTTGCTTTGAAACAGCACTATTTGTTCCTGAAAAATATTTAAAAATTGCTAAAAAATATAGTGATGAATTTATTGTTGACATTAAAATGATTAATCATGAAAATTGCAAAGAAGTAATTGGAGGAGAAATTGACCAATATTTAAATAATATAAAACTACTTGATTTAAAAAAAACTACATTTAGAATTCCAATAACAAAATTCATCCTTAAAGATACAAAATTAATTTTAGATTTACTAAAAACTTATCAACCTAAGCATTTGGAGATATTTGAACTCCACAATCTCGCAAGAAAAAAATATGATATTTTAAATAAAGAACAATATTATGAAAAAATAGATGATAGAGAAATTAAAGAATTTTATGAAAAATTAAAAGAAATTATTCCTACTACAGAAATTATCGAAATTTAATTAACAACACTCAAATTCTGAAAGAAATTCTTGAGTCATATCTTCTAAATCAAAAAAAAAGATAAAATTTAAAATAATTAGTAGAAAATATATGATATTATGAAATATGATTATTTAATAGTAGGTGCGGGTCTTTTTGGTGCAGTTTTTGCACATGAAATGACAAAAGCCGGAAAAAAATGTTTAGTGATAGAAAAAAGAGACCATATTGCTGGAAATGCATATACTAAGTTAAAAGAAAACATTAATGTCCACAAATATGGTGCGCATATTTTTCACACAAACAATAAAGAAGTTTGGGAATATATCAACCAGTTTGCAGACTTTAACAGATTTACAAACTCCCCTGTTGCCAATTACAACGGTGAATTATACAACTTACCATTCAACATGAATACATTTTATCAAATGTGGGGAGTTAAAACTCCTGCCGAAGCTAAAGCAAAAATTGAAGAACAAAAAGCTGAAGCAAAAATTGATAATCCTCAAAACCTAGAAGAACAAGCAATTTCCTTAATTGGTAAAGATATTTATGAAAAACTGGTTAAAGGATATACTGAAAAACAGTGGGGTAAAAAATGCTCAGAACTACCTGCATTCATTATCAAAAGACTTCCAGTGAGATTTACTTATGATAACAACTACTTCAACGATTTATTCCAAGGGATTCCTATTGGAGGATACACAAAAATTGTTGAAAAAATGCTTGAAGGAATTGAAGTTAAACTCAACACAGATTTCTTTGATGACAAAGAAAAATGGCTAAATATTGCTGATAAAGTAATATTCACAGGCATGATTGACGAGTATTATGATTATTGCTATGGAGAACTGGAATACCGAGGATTAAATTTTGAGTTTGAAACATTGGATATGGAAAACTACCAAGGAAATGCAGTAATCAATTACACTGATGCAGAGACCCCATACACAAGAATAATTGAACATAAACATTTTGAGGGTTCAGAGTCTCCAAAAACAATAATTACAAGAGAATATCCTAAAAATTGGGTGAAAGGTGAAGAAGCATATTATCCTATGAATGATGAGAAAAACTCAAAATTATACAATAAATATGTTGAACTTTCTAAAAAAGAGGATAATGTCATTTTTGGTGGAAGACTTGGAATGTACCAATACTTTGACATGTGGCAAGTAATTGATGAAGCTTTAAAACTGGTTAAAACACTTCAATAGATATTATGAAAACCAAAAAAGAAAGAATTTTCTATTACGACCTATTAAGGGCATTCGCAATCATCGCAGTTATAATTTGTCATGTTGACTTCTATTTTGGACCACTAAACACACCATTTGAAGTCATAGCACAGCTTACCTTCCACGATATCGGAAGAATTGGCGTTCCAATATTTCTAATGATTAGCGGAGCACTTCTTTTAAACAGAGACTATTCGAATCTGGGCGATTTTTTAAAAAGAAGGTTTGCAAGAATAATTTATCCGTTCATCTTCTGGATAATCCTAATAACACTGACAAATTTCCACTTCCACAAGCCATACTCATACATGTGGAACGTGTTTATCGGAAATCCTTCAATCATGTGGTATTTCTGGACTTTAATCGGAATTTACCTTGCGATTCCTATCATTAACATATTCATTAAGGAATATGGAGAAACGGGTTGCAAATACTTTTTGGCAATCTGGCTTATCACAATTATCCTGAACACTTTCAACATGTATCCGTTATTCCCATATTTCAAACTGGATTATTTTGCAGGATTTATCGGATACCCTGTTTTAGGTTATTACCTTTCAACCAAAAAGTTCAGTTACTCAAACAGAAAAATGTGGATTGTGGGACTTCTTATCCTTTTAATTTCACTTGGAATTTTTGTTGCATACACTTATTCAAACAGTTTCCCTTCAGTTGAAGTGATGTATCAAAACATTCTGGTTGCAGGCATGGGAATCGGAATGTATCTGTTTATAGAATACCTTGACAAGGAAAACAAGTTCAGTTCAATAAAAAACAATGCAGTAGGAAAGACAATAAGCTCAATAAGCCTGTGCAGCTACGGAATGTACTTTTCACATGTCATCATAATCATGTTCATGTCTAAAATCAATCCTCACTCAAACATTCTGTTCCCTGCAATGTTTATAGCGACAATATTCCTTTCATGGCTTTTACCATACATTTTCAGTAAAATCCCGTACATCAAGAAGGTCAGCGGAGTCTGACTCCACTTTTAATATTTAAACACAACGTATATTACTATTAAAAATATACGTTAAAATTCGTTAATTACATTCAATTAGTTAAATTGTTTCCACTTCACAAAATTGCCCCCAGTGTATAAAATTTACCTCAAAAAACCATCGTATATAACTTAATATGATTTAAATCAAATGTAAAATTGTTTAAATATCCAAAATATAATAAAATATTAACATTAACAAAATTTATATAATTACTTTACTAAAATATGTATAATTACTTTACTAAAATATGTATAATTACTTTACTAAAATATGTATAATTACTTTATCAAAGTTAATATGGAAATGGTGAAACACTATGAAAAAATATTTAAGCAGATATATTGATGATGAACTGGAAGAATTATTGGAATATATGGGTGCAGTGTTAATTGTAGGGCCAAAATGGTGTGGAAAAACAACAACCGCCAAACAGCATGCAAAAAGCATGATACAATTACAAGATCCAAGTAATTCTTATAATTATCTGAAATTAGCAAAATTAGACCCTCTTTTATTATTGGACGGAGATAAACCTAGATTAATTGATGAATGGCAGATGGCACCTGAACTATGGGATGCTGTGCGCTATAGTGTTGATGAAAGTGATGATGATGGACTATATATCTTAACTGGTTCAACAGTTGTTGACAATTCAAAAATAATGCATAGTGGTGCAGGTAGAATCCATAGATTATTAATGAGACCTATGAGTTTATATGAAAGTGGCGAATCAAATGGTAAAATTCATTTAATGGATCTGTTTGATAATCCTGATTTAGATATAAATGGTATTTTTTCTGATTTATCAGTACAAGATTTGATATTTGCAATGTGTAGAGGCGGTTGGCCTGAAAGTTTAAACAAAAAAACTAAAAAGCAACAGTTAAAGATTGCAAGGTCTTACTTGGATATACTTACTCAAGTTGATGTATCTTCAATAGATGGGGTTAAAAGAAACCCTGATAAAGTTAAGGCTCTTTTAAAATCATATTCCCGAAATATTTCTTCTTTTGCAAGAAATACAACAATAATTGGCGATATACACGAGCATCATGGAACTATGAGTGAAAAAACATATTATGACTATGTCAATGTTTTAAAACAGTTATTTGTCATTGATGAGGTTAACGCATGGGGTCCAAAAATTAGGTCTAAAACTGCCATGAGAAATTCTTCAAAGAAAAGTTTTATAGACCCTTCAATTGCAGTAGCTGCTCTGGAATTAACTCCTGAAGAATTATTATATAATTTAGAAATGGGCGGTCAAATTTTTGAAAACTTGTGCATACGTGACCTTAATATATACTCCGCTTGTAGAGGAGGTAAAGTATTACAATATCATGACCGAGACGGTTTAGAAGTTGATTGTGTTGTGATTTTAAGTAATGGAGATTATGCTTTAATAGAGATTAAGTTAGGAAGCGATGAAGAGGAATATGCAGCATCAAATCTATTAAAACTTAACAGTTTGATATGTAAGCGAATAGCCTCTGGTGAGATTAACATACCTAAACCAAAATTTTTAGCTATTGTAACAGGAGGCAAAATGGCATATGTTCGTGAGGATGGTGTAAAAGTAATTCCAATAGGATGTTTATCCTAAGATTACCAGGAAAATATATTTTGAGATTTTAAAGCATTTGAAGTATTATCCTACAATTTATTAAAAATTTTAATCATATTTAACAAATCTTATTCCCATATCTACCAAAGCAGTTTCTGTTCCAAAAAACATATAAATTTCAATATTTTTAAATACATATCCTCTTCAGTTTAAACTCTCAAACCATGAAATTTTATATAAACTAATGAAAAATAATCACAGGTAAAATTCATGAAGACTACATTGGTAATGACAACCTCACAACAACATATATTTATTTTAATAACATTAATCATCAAGTGTAATCATCAACCAACACGATTTTTTAATTTTTAATTAACATCCGTTAAATCTTAAAATATGCAATTTAAAACATTTTTGAAAATTAATCATCAACCCAAAAATATGTTAATCATCAACCACATGATTGAATTTTATAATTATTTGAAACTAATATTTTCCCACAGATATTTTCAAAATATCATTATTCTGGAGTTTAATATATTCTAATAATCTTTAGTTGATTTTTATTTTTTTCATTTCCACATACTCATGAATCATACTCATCCTATCACCCAGCAAATCCTGCAATATATTTCTTGTATTTTCATTTTCAACGAATTTATCAACAATTAACCATTCAATTCCAAAAACCAAAGCCTGAATTGACGAAATCGAATCTTTAAGACCAATTACATAATTAAAACAAATTATATATACCACATCTTTTCTACTTTTATGATTAATTACTTATAAATTAATTATGTATAATCCAACACTAAAAAAATGAAAGAACTATAAATGATATTTTCTTTTAATTGCATTTACTTTTGATAACGGCACTCTTGTATCGTTTGCAATTTCAAAAGGAGAATGTCCTGATTGTAATAAATTCCTAATAATTCTTTCTTGCTCGTTATTTTTTTTCCTTTCCGCATATTCATGAACCATACTCATTCTATCACCCAGTAAATCCTGCAATATATTTCTTGTATTTTCATTTTCAACGAATTTATCAACAATTAACCATTCAATTCCAAAAACCAAAGCCTGAATTGACGGAGCTAAATCTTTAAGACCAATTAATGTATTTACTACATCAAAAATATAGTCTTCTATTTCACCTTCTTTTTCAATGATTGGAACTAGGGAGAATAATACTAATTCTTTTCCAGTTATTTCTTCACCATGTTCTATTTTATAATTGATAATATTAATAATTTCTTCACTGTCATAATCAGATAAGCTTATTACATCATATTTAAAATCGTTATGCTGATTTACATGATAAGTTATCAGTTTAGATTCTTCTGCTGTTGTAAAAACACAAAGATTAACATCTTTATCATGATTTTCAACATTATAATCCGTTATTGCAACATAGACATGAAATCTTCTGTGATGTCTTTTTCCAACTTTTGTTGATTGAAATTCTATTATAAGAATCTCATCATCGAGTTCAAGTATTATATCAGGTTTGAACGCAGTCGGGTCAAGTAGCCTTAACTCTTTTGTCCAAATCTTTACTTTTTTAGATTTTTTGCCGATGATATCTAAAAGTATTCTTGCATCCTCATCACCGACATTTTTAAAAATCATATCTTCCTGAAATTGCGACATTTTAAAAAACCCACTAAATTCATCTATTTTAAAAATATAAAATAAATATTATTTAAATTTAACTATAAATTTATTAAAATCTAAAAATAATATAATTAAAGCAATTTAACATAGTTAAAGCAATTTTACGAAGTGACAACAATTTTACTGAGTCACTACAATTTTACATTTTAAAATCAAAATTAGAAAAAATGATTCAGATTAATATAATCAACGCACTGAAAAGTAAAAAAAGTAAACAGCATCTAGTAAAACACCTAAAAAATAATTTCAATGGTTAAATGGAGGAAATAGAGGGTTTAAAATCAATTAAACCCACTAAAATTAATATTTAAATTTCAACATGTTACAGTTCCACCATGGAAATTACACTTAAAGGTTCATAGCAGCTTGCCACATGACAGACATCACCTGATCCTCTTATATACAAACCACCTACATCATCGGTTGAATCAGCATGGGAAACTTCACCTGCTTCACCTGCAGCATATACCCCTGCAAATGCAAGTGAAACAACCAATGCTAAAATCAAAACTTGAATTAATCTAGCCCTATTCATTTTAATCGCCTTTTTAATTTTAAGTTTTACAAACTCTATTTTACAGTATAAAAACGATTATATATAAAGATTTTCGAGTGTAAGTACTCACTTGCTCTTAAAATCAGTTAAAAAACTCATTACATTATTGAAATATAAAAATAAGTCATTTAAAAATTTATTTTAAAAAATAATGCATTCAATCAGCGAATAGTCCTAATCAGTTATTCCATCTTCAACAATTTTCATGGCTCCAAAAACAGCCGCTTTTTCTCTCAAATCAGAGAGCAAGATTTCAGTATTTTTAAATGCAACTTCGCTGAAACCTTCCTTAATTATATCCAAAAGCAAATCTCCTGCCTTTGAAACACCGCCTGAAATTATTATGACTTCCGGGTCAAACGCACTGCAGATTACAGCAAGCAGCTTTCCTAATTTGAAATAGACCTCTCTGACTATTTTTAAAGCCACAGCATCACCAGATTTTGCCTGATTGAAAATGTCTTCAGCCGTGAAAGTTTCAAAATCCCTCAGTGAAGAATCGTCATTGTTTGATTTGAGATAGTTTTGGGCTGTTTTTACAAGACCTTTAGCAGATGCATTTTCCTCAGGAGTTTTTGAATCAAGATAAATATGACCAATTTCACCTGCCCAACCGTTATAGCCTTCCACAAGATGGCCGTTAATCATCAAAGCTGCTCCAATTCCAGTTCCGATTGTTACTAAAAATAGACTGCTGTAGTTTGAAGATTCACCTATAGCCTGTAGATTAACATCATTTAAGATTATTACTTTTATGCCAAGTCTGGACTCCAAAATGTCTGCCAAATCATAATCTCTCAAATTCAGGTTAATGGCATAGCTAACAATACCATCCTTTACAATGCCCGCTACACCTATTACAACCGCCTTGAAATCAGTGCTTTCGAGATTTAAATTTGAAAAATTATTTCTGATTTCGCTTTCAATCATATCGACTATATTGTTTTCTGGTGTTGGAGACGACCACTGACAGATTATTTCATCTGATGTAAAAACTGAAAACTTTGACGTTGTTCCTCCCAAATCAACACAAACAGTATAATCACCCATGCTTAATAGTTTAAAAATATATGCATTTAATGCTTTTGTAAAAATAGCATCCCAAATAACTGAAACTTTAATGGTAATGAATAACATATAAAAAAACAGATTTCTATGAATTGCTGGAAAGATAATTTCAATGAAAAAACACTAAATCAGGGACTTAAATACAAAAACAATGTTGAAAACTTATCTTACAATGGCTGCAAGTTTAAAGCGACCATAAATTCAAAATTCATTGTTGAACTAATCATGCAAGACAACATATTATATGATATGTCCTGCAGCTGCTCTAAAAAATCATCCTGTGCCCATGAAGCGGGACTCCTGTACTTTCTGGAGGAATTTCCGGAAATACTGGAAGACTTCTCAAAAGACAGTGAATACGGAAGAATTGCTGACATTGACATTAGCGATGATTTGAAAGTCATATCAGATGCAAAACTTAAGAAATTCCTGAAAAAAGAATTCAAAAAGAATTCAAAACTCAAATACAACTTCATCAAGCAATTCAAAAACGAATCCCTAATAGATTCCAAAGCTTATGAACGAAAACTTAAAGGCATTTTGAGAAACGGAGGAAAGGAATTCGGTTATTATAAACTCCACAATATGAGAACCCCCTGAAAAGATTCATTAAAAAGGATATTGACATCTTAATCCAACAAAAGGAGTATGAATTGGCGTTCAAGTTATTGAATAAAATAATGGATCTGTTTATCGACCAGATTTACTGGGATGACGATGCATGGTATGAAATAGCATATTACTATTGGGAACACATTAATTTTTTACTTAAAAATGGAGATTTTAGCGAAAACGAAAAATTTCATGTTCAAAAAAACTTAAATGTGATTAATGACCTTATAATTTACTAAAAATTATCGTTCCGCATTATTTAATTGAATATTTCTAAAAACAGAATGTAAATTTAAAAACAAAACATAAATTTCCTGAAAAAATCTTTATAGACAATGAAAAAAAAGTCAAACGGTTAAAATGGCAAGCAAAGAGATTACAAAAACATGGTGGGGAGAAAAGTGGCTGGATGCACTTAAAGGAGTGTATTATACCAACCGAATCGGTCGTGGAAAAACCTACGCAAACACAGGCAGAGTATATGACATTTTAATTAATGACAACCTCGCTCTGGCCAAGGTCAGGGGCAATTACAAAAGTTTCTATAATGTCAGTGTTGAATTCCGGCAATTTTCCCAAAGTGAAAAAAATACCATCATTAAAACAATTTATGAAAATCCTCAAATTACCTCAGCGCTTTTAAACCGCAAACTGCCGGTAGAATTGTATGATTTAATCACAAAAGAGGGAGTGAACGTTTTTCCAGCATCACACAACGACATTAAAACATCATGTAACTGTCCCGATTATGCTCCCATCTGCAAACACATTGCAGGCCTGGTTTATATGATAGCACTGGAAATAGATAAGGACCCGTTTCTGATTTTTAAACTTCAGGGCCTTGATTTGCTGGATGTGATGAATTTTGAAGTTGAGGAGGAAAGCATCGATGATATCTGCGAACTGTTCAGGCATGAGGACAGCGAATCTGAAAATGAACTGGATTTTTCCAAAATTCCCAATCTTCACCTGCAAATTTTTGAGCTTCTGGATGACAATCCCGTTTTTTATGCTAAAAACTTTAAAGCAATTCTTGACAACATCTATAAGTCCCGTGAGAGATATCTTAAAAAAAGAGTACTTGGTTATTCACATTTTGGTTATGGGAGTCATTACGAATATTACACACGAGTTGATTTTGAACATGATGGATTTAACGGCAGCGAAGAGGAATATGACAGCTGGCTTGAAAGCATTTTTCTTGAAAGATGGGGAATGCCAAACCAATGGGAAGATTTTTCCATAAACATTGACGATAACTATGCCATTTCCAAAATAATGCCCGGAAAAGATACGCCTTTCAGCAAAGATAAAAGTGAAGGCACACTATTCGGATTTTTCACAGAATTAAGTGAAAGCAACATCTCAAAATTCAACAAAGATATTCAATTTTTAAATCTGGTTTACCAATTCAGTTTAGAGTTAATAAAAAACCATTCTTTAGTTCCGGAACTGTTCAAATCAGGAAATGCATACCATATCAGATGGATTCCTGCGATTTTTGATAAAACCATCCGTGAAACAATTGATATTTTAACAAGGTCATGTCCAATTGACTTGATTACATTTAAAAATCAAAAGATTTCACGAAAAGACCAGATTATAGCTGCAGTTAGTTTATTTGTCAAGGGATTTGACTTTAAATATTTAAAACATGGTGTTGCACAGTCTATTAAAAGAAATTATGATGAAAATGTGTTTAAGCTGTTCTTTTTTAATCCTCAAAAATTTAAAAATGAAATTACAACACCAGAATCAATAAATCAATGGCTGTCAAAGTTCAATATCAATTCAAGGGATTATGATTTGTATTTGCACATTGAAGAGTCTGAGAGAGGATTTAATGTTGACGTTAAAGTAAATGACAGTCTGGAAAACATCAATGATGTCATTGACACAACAGAAAACAAACTTCTTAAAACAAACTTGCTCAAAGATATCTATATCATCAATGAAATTTATCCCAGATTCGATGAAAGTCTTACTTTAAATGAAAATCTAGAGTTAAATTTAGATGACTTTACTAATTTCTTTTTAAATACTTTACCATTATTTGAAGTAATGGGTCTTAAAATTATTTTACCTAAAAACCTTCAAAAAATATTCAAACCAAAACTGAAACTGAACATTACGCAAACGCAAAACGAGGACAAATACATAACTTTCAAGGATCTGACAAAATTCGACTGGAAAGTTGCAATAGGAAACACAACCTGTACACCAGATGAATTCAGACAACTTGCAGAAAAATCAAAAGGTCTTGTAAAAATAGCAAACGAATTTGTAATGCTTGATGAGCGAGAAGTGAAATCGCTCATCAAACAAATAGACAGGCTTCCCGAAAAATTAAACCGGCACGACCTCCTTAAAGGAATTTTAAGTGGGGAAATTCTGGACATGGATGTTGAAATTGAAGGAAACTTCGACAAACTGGTTGAAAATATAACAAAAGTAAATGACATCAATGTTCCAGACAACATAAATGCCAAATTAAGGCACTATCAGGAAACAGGTTACTCCTGGCTGGTTCAAAACATCAATACAGGATTTGGAAGCATTCTAGCAGATGATATGGGACTTGGAAAAACACTGCAGGTTCTAACAACAATCCAATACCTGAAAGAACAGGGTCATCTTGAAAAAGAACATGTTTTGGTCATTGCACCAACAAGCCTGCTTACAAACTGGCAAGAAGAAATCAGAAGATTCACACCTGATTTGACATCATATATTTTCCATGGAACCGCACGACGTTTTACAAAAAAGAAATATGACATTTATCTGACCTCTTACGGAGTAATCAGAAGCGACATAAACAAATTCAAAAAGCAGAAATGGTTTTTATGTGTAGTTGATGAAGCGCAGAATATCAAAAATCCGAATACCAAACAGACAAAAGCGATAAAATCAATCAAAGCCAAACACAAAATCGCAATGTCAGGAACTCCTGTTGAAAACAGAATGTCTGAATATTGGAGCATCTTTGATTTTACAAACAAGGGTTATCTTTCAAGTCTGAAAAGCTTCAGGAAAAATTATATCGTTCCAATTGAAAGAGAAAAAAATCAGGACACACTGGAAAACTTCAAACAGATTACCAAACCATTTATCCTGAGGCGTCTTAAAAGTGATAAAAACATTATTAAAGACCTGCCTGATAAAATAGTCAGTGACATCTACTGTAACCTAACTAAAGAGCAGATTGCACTTTACAAAGAGACACTGGATGCATCAATGCTGGAAGTAGAAGAAAACGATGGAATTAAACGGAAAGGATTGGTTTTAAAAATGATAAACTCCCTAAAGCAAATCTGCAACCACCCTTCACAGTTTACCAAAAGCAAAAACGCAAGCGTCAACGAATCCGGCAAAATGGAGATACTTATGAACACCCTGGAAAATATTCTTCAAGCAGACGAAAAAGTCCTGATATTTACCCAATATGTTAAAATGGGAGAAATAATTCAAAAATCTATTGAAGAGAAATTTCAAGAAGAAGTTCTGTTTTTACACGGATCACTTTCACGTAAAAAAAGGGATGAAATGATTAAAAAGTTCCAAAACAGAAATCAAAATAAAATATTCATCATATCCCTTAAAGCTGGAGGAACAGGATTAAACCTAACAGCAGCCCAAAATGTCATTCATTATGATTTATGGTGGAATCCCGCAGTTGAAAATCAGGCTACAGACAGGGCATATAGAATTGGACAGAAAAAAAATGTGATGGTTTACAGATTCATTACAAAGGGAACTTTTGAAGAGAAAATCAACGAAATGATTCATTCAAAAGAGGAACTGGCTAAATTAACCGTTGGAAACGGAGAGACATTCATCACAGAAATGAATACCAACGAGTTGAAAAAGATGTTAAAATTAAGAAAATAATTCAAACAAAAGACTAATTTGAATTTAACTAATTTTAACATTTCAATTTCATCTTTAAGTCTGAAGTTTTCAGTTTTAGAATTATCCTCCTAACATCCACACGAATATCCAACGATTAGTTCTGCTATTAACTCCTTCCAATTCCTTTTCAAATTCAATTAAAGCACATTCTAATTTTATAAAAGATTCAAAAAAATATACCAACACTTAAATATAACATTCGAGTTATTATTCCTATGAACAGAAAGTATCTGATTGCGGCAATTGCAATCGTAGTTATAATAGGCGTAGGTGCATTTGCACTGACAAATACGAACTCCTCTTCGGGAGGCACATCCGTCAATGTCGATGCAAGCGCACTTGAAGATATGGGAAATCTTGTAGTCAACGCCAGTGATGAATCAAAAGAAAAAGGACTGATTTCATCTAGCGCAAGTGATTTGAATTCTATTTTAGTAACCAAAAACGGCAAATTGACATTGAAAGATTCCATTGTAAATAAAACCGGTGACACCGCCACATCAGGCGATGATGCTGACTTTTATGGTGTCAATTCAGCAATTTTAGTAAATACAAACGGTACACTTGACATTTCGAATGTTGAAATCAATACCAATTCCAAAGGATCCAACGGTATTTTTGTAACCAACTCCGAGGCTTCAACATCCTCAAGCGGCGGAAATGCAAGCCAGGGCGCAGCTCCTGAAACAAACTCAACCCAACAAGGTGGAGACGGTGCACAGCCTCCTGAAGCAACCGGCGGAGAATCCGGTCAGGGCGGAGATGGAGGACAACCTCCTGAAATGCCATCAGGTGAAGGATCAGGTGAAGGCGGACAGGCTCCTGGAAACGGCGGGGGCGACCCGTCAGGTGCAAGTGATGTAAGCGGCAATACTCAGGCAACCGTCAAAAACGTGAAAATCACAACCCACTCAGACAAGTCAAGAGGACTGGACGCAACATATAAAGGAATAATTAATGCAGAAAACGTTATCATCAATACTGACGGTCAAAGCTGTGCGGCACTTGCAACAGACCGTGGCGAAGGGGAAGTGCACGTTAAAAACTCAGACATCAACACAGGTGTTAGCAAAGACAGCGGCAGAGGTTCTCCTTTAATCTATTCAACCGGAAACATTACCCTTGACAACTCAAAAGGTACTGCATACGTATCCCAGATTGCATGTATCGAAGGTAAAAACTCAATTGAAGTTACAAATTCTGATTTGACAGGTTACGGCGAAGGTAACAGAAAAGACGGCGACAGTTATGTTGATTTGGGCGGAGTGTTCATTTACCAGTCCATGAGCGGTGACGCTGATGTTGGAACATCACTCTTTACTGCTAAA
This sequence comes from Methanobrevibacter sp., assembly GCF_015062935.1. Taxonomy (NCBI): domain Archaea; kingdom Methanobacteriati; phylum Methanobacteriota; class Methanobacteria; order Methanobacteriales; family Methanobacteriaceae; genus Methanobrevibacter; species Methanobrevibacter sp. The sequence continues at coordinate 57,285 of NZ_SUTM01000015.1, forward strand.
AACTCCAAACTGTCAATAGCTTCCGACTCCTCAGTGTATAAGGATGCACCGATGTTTCATGTAACCAACACAGCATGCGTAATTGACCTTGACAGTACCGAACTCAGCTTCGGCAGCGGAACATTTTTAGAAATAGCCGGCCAGAACCAGTGGGGAACAACAGGATCCAACGGAGGAGTTGCTGAACTGAATACAAACAATGAAAAAATAGACGGAAACGTTATTGTTGATTCAATAAGTTCACTTAACTGGACCATGAAAAGCACCGAATTCAAAGGCGCTATAAATTCAACCGGAAACACTACCGTTAATGTTGACGACGGTTCAACATGGACATTGACCGGTGACAGTACAGTTTCATCCCTAACCGTTACCGGAAACATTGAATACGGTGATTATTCCATAACAGTAAACGGTCAAAAATACGACAGTTCAAATCCTTTTAAAGGTTAGGAAAGATAAATTCTTTCCTAAATTTTATTTTAAGACAACAAATTATTTAGATAATGTTTTATTTACAAATGCAACGCTTACATTTGCAATTCTTGCAATATCTTTAACACCATAACCTTCTTTATCCAAATTTATAACCATATTAGTATCTTTTGATTCCAATTCTGATTGAAATTTTTCTTTTTGTTTTTTAACTGCTTCTTTTGCTACTCTTTGAGCATAATCTTCTACTATTTTCATATTCCACCTACTAAATTAGAAATTCTAATGTTCAGCAGTTCATCATCGACAAATTTGTCACACAACATTAGGATTACCCCCTTGGCAAACTGTTCCATATCCTTATCAACATTAGGAACATTAACTATTGTTTCTGCCGAATCAAGTATACTTTGATTGATACTTTTATCAGAATCCATAAAACAAAGTAAAGTCAACAGGAGCAATTCTTTTTTGGATATGACATCCTCACTTTTAATTTTAAACCTGATATTATTTAAAAATTTATTTCCATCATAACCTTTGAGAGAATGAATTTGAACAACCTCGCCTTGAAGAAGGCGAGGATTCCTAGAGTTTTGTTTTTATTACTCAATCGTTTATTGAGTGCT
>NZ_SUTM01000016.1 GCF_015062935.1 Methanobrevibacter sp.
GGAAAATTAGAAAAGAAAAAAATTATGCTCCAAAAAATTAAGTTTGATCCAAATCACTTAAGTTTTTGAAAGAGCCTTTTTAAAGGGGATTATTTTCTTCAAAAATATTTATTAACTTAAATAAATTAATTATAGTTATGTATCTATATCTCATAGTTAAGATTTAGATGAAAAATATTAAAGATTAATTAGATTAATGTTACAGTTAATATTATTAATGGCATAGTAAAATCAATGCAATTTAATTTGAGGGTATTTAATGAAAATCAATGGTGAAGTGACAACAGGTTTAGGAAAAGCAGCTTACTTTCTATCTCAGGAATTCTACACAAATGAGTTTAGGAAAAATTTAGGTTTTGTTCCTTATCCTGGAACATTGAATATAATTGTTGGAGATGAACATCTGGATGAAATCAATGAAATCAAGGATAGTTGTGAAAATCTAATAAAGCCGGATGAAGGCTTTGGAGCTGTTAAGTACATTAAAGCCAAATTGAATGATGAAGTGGATGGAGCTATTGTTTTTCCGGCAAAAACAACTCATGAAGAAAATTACCTTGAATTCATTGCAGAAGATAAGTTAAGGGATAAACTCAATATTGTAGATGGTAATGTAGTAACCTTGGAATTTTAGTTTTTTTCTCTTAATTTTTCTATTTCTTCTATTGATAGCTGTGTTTCTTTTTGTATTTCTTCGTTACTTTCACCTTTTTTAATCATGTATTTTGCCATTTTTTTAAAGGTTTCTTCTTTTCCTTCTTTTATTCCTTCTTTTATTCCTTCTTTTATTCCTTCATCTTTTTGTCTTTGTCCGTAATCATATATTGCACTCATTTTTCCACCTAATGCATCACATATTGCTGTTTTTTTATCTCCATCTTCTAAAAATTTATCAGCTAATAAATAAGCGATACTTTTTACAAGATTTTTAACTTTATTTTTTTCTAAATCAATAGATAATATTAAATTAGCAGATTTTTCAATCTGTTGTTCCTGTGTTTTCACACTACTCATAACAGGCACTAATGCTAGATCAATCAGTTCTTCATCAGTGATGTATTCTTCATTTTTAATTTTTGTTTCAATATTATTTATAATGATATCTCCATCCTCTTCCATTAAAGAGTAGATATCAAAATTGAATTTGATTGTTTCATTAATTACATGACTTATTTTTTTAGTATTTTCAGCTGTGCTAATTACTATCAATTTAACCCGTTTTTTTGTTTTCTTTTTGAAATTTACCATTGAAAAATAAGCCAAAAATCTGTTTTTATCTTTAAAATCAACAGGTGTGCTTTGAAATTCAATAATTAAAATCATATCATCCAATTCAATAATAATGTCTGCAATTAAAATTGAAGCATCTATAAAACGTATTTCTGTTGGATTTAATTTTTTCTTTTTAGATTTTATTTTTATTCTCTTTAAAAGCACGTCTATTTCTTCTTCACCAACATCTTTGAAGAGCAAATCTTCTTGTTTTTTAGCCATTAAATCACTTTATTTTAATTAATTAATATTATTTTGTTGTTAATATTATTTAAATTGCTCAGTTTTAAATAAAAACAATTTTTAATGCTTAAAACAATTTTTCAGACTCAAAGCAATATTTCATTATGAAAACAATTTAGGATTTTAAAAAATTTTACCGTAAAGTATTTTATATATAATAAATATATTTGATAATACGTTCTCAGGGCGGAGTGAAATTCTCCACCGGTGGTGATTTTAATAAAATAAGTCCACGAGCACGCAAGTGTTGATTTGGTGTGATTCCAAAACCGACGGTGATAGTCCGGATGAAAGAGAAGATAATAGTTATTTTTAGCCCTGGTTCTAGTATATATAAGGAGTATTACTATGAATCAAGAAACAAATTTAGATAAAGCTCTAGAATCTATAAGAAACGGTGAATTCGTACTAGTTTTTGATGATGACGATAGGGAAGGGGAAGTTGACATGATTATCGCTTCCGAATTTGTAACCCCTAAATCCATTGCAACTATGAGAAACGATGCAGGCGGTTTAATCTGTAATTGTTTACACTCTGATTATTGTGATGCTATTCATTTACCTTTCATGGTAGACATCATGAAAGCAGCAACTGAAAAATATCCGGAACTAGCTGAATTAGCACCAAACGATATTCCATACGATGAAAGATCTTCATTTTCAATTTGGACCAATCACAGAAAATCTTTCACAGGCGTAACAGATCACGACAGAGCAATGACCATTAGTGAAATGGCATTGATGATGAAAGAAGAAAGATTTGATGAATTTGGAGCAACATTTAGATCTCCAGGTCACGTATGTCTTTTAAGAGGAGCAGACGGACTTGTTAAAAATAGAAGGGGACACACAGAAATCGGTCTTGCATTATGTGAAATGGCCGGTGTAACTCCTGTATGTGTAGTTTGTGAAATGATGGATGGTGAAACTGGACAAGCTACTTCCGTTGCAGATGCTCGTAAATACGCTGAAGAAAACGGATTGGTCTTACTTAAAGGTGAAGACATTATCAATAAATATTTAGAAGAATAGCTAATGAGTCTCATTGGACTTATCAGCTATATAATTTGCAATAAACTCTGTTATTTGCTTAATTTTATAGGAATTATAAATGCTGAATGCGACATATTTTCCGTCACGCATTTTAATTTCTAAACCATCTTTCACTTCTTTTGACATGCTTATATGAGATATTAAATTCCATGTAATTCTTAGATTTTTGCTTTTAAGCGCCTTTTCAATGTAGATTCCATCATCCTTGAACTTTACAATCTTAACTAAACGGCGGTTTTTATCAGATCCGATTTGGATATCACCATTTTCGTCAAATACGTAATCCGGAATCAGGCATGTTGCCTTCCAGCCCTGTTTCATTTTAGCCAAGACATGTGCCCTGTCCTTTTTTGTAAGCTTTACACCCTTTTCAGGGCTTAAATTAAGTGCCATTATATCACCTTACTTTTGATTTCATCGAATGAATAGATTTTATTGAACTCTACTTCACGAGCCATACTGATTATTTCATCGATATCTAGATTGTTTTCAATCAGGTCCATCGCATGTGATGTAAACAGTTCATATCTGATTTCAACTTCAGGAATGAATCCTCTCATATCTGCGGATTTTAGTTTTGGAAGCTTCAATACCTTTTTGACATTTGTATTGTTTTTGATATACGGCACCACATTGTCGAATATATTTTCATTGTATACCTTATTCAGCAAAATTGCCTCTACATCAACACCAAATTTTTCAAGCATATTTGCATGTGAAACCAAATCTATTGCCGCTGATTCAATTCCGCCTTTGTTTACACCTGAAGCCAGTATCATAGGGATATTTGATGACATTGCAATTTCTGCAGCGGAAAATGGTACCTTTTCGTTTAAAAGACCGGTAAATACACTCATAACTCCTTCAATAAGAACTATATCATAGTCTGATGAGTTGAGTTTCGCGACGGTAGATTCAATGTCCCTCCATCCGAGATGTCCAATTTTTATTGATGCGAACTCTTCCATTTTTCCTTTGGTCAGGTACAATCCAGGTATTATATCACGAACATCAGGTCCTACTTTTAAAAGAGCAACTTTATATCCTCTTTTTCTAAGTGCTCCTGCAAGTCCGGTCAGTATGAAAGTCTTTCCTGAGTCGGACCCGTTACTTCCAATCATCAGGTATTTAGGTTTTCCGGAGGTTTTAATTTCAGGAATGTCAATGTTAGTGTTGATTCCCACTTCACTTTGCAGGAATTTTTTGACCTCAAGATTTCTATTGTAAATGTCATCCATGTCCTGTATATCTATTTGTTCCTTAAGGTTTTCTACAAGGATAGGATTTTCATCCAGAATTCCGTGTATCATTGTACCGATAACATTTCCATCATCGTTGCATGCACCTGAAAATATATTATAGTCTCCCTTTTCATTAGTGTCTCCATAATTCATTCTTTGAACCTTAGAATAGAACAACGGCTTTGCATCTCCTTCCACCTTACCGTATGTATGGGTATGAAATCCGTCAACGTCTTCAACTTGATTTTTAACTAAAAATGAGTTGTCAAATACTTTTGCTTTAACACGGTCACTTGTTATTAAAGGAGAGAAATTAACGTCAATCAAACCTAAACCTTCCTTGACAATAGGCACAGGTGATTTACGGCCGATGTCTATTTGATTTGACAGAAGTTGAAAGCCTGCACATATTCCTATGACTGGTTTTCCGTCACGGGCCATTTTTTTGATTTCCCTGTTAAGTGGCATGTTAATGTCATTTGATTCGATTAATGTACCTCCGGGAATAATCAGTGCATCCAGTTCTTTTGACGCTTCAACACCATTTACAAGTCCATTTTCTTTTACAATATCAGTTGGTAAATTTCCAAAGTCTTCAAAACCAGGTACTGCTCCACTAACATAAGCAAGTCCAATTTTTGTCATAAAAATAACCTCTGTATAATCTATTGTATTTTTTCTTGTAAAAATTTAAAGGTATATTTCAAGTGTAAAATTGTTTATAAAAAAAAGAATTTATTGAGTGTTTTCAAAAACACTCATAGCTTTAATAATTTTTAAGTCATCTAATGGTTTAGCTTGAATTTGCAATCCAACAGGAATATCATTTACTTTTCCAGCCGGAATACTTGCTGCCGGAATTCCTGCAAGGTTAGCTATTACTGTTAAGATGTCGTAGGCATACATTTCCATAGGTTCCAGTTCTTCACCGATTTCGTGTGGAAGTTTAGGAACTGTTGGACCTACAATCAAATCAACGTTTTCAAGCATTGAAGTAATTTCAGCTCTAATTACTGATCTTGCTTTTAAAGCTTGTTTGTAATATTTACCGCTGAATTCAGCTTCTGCAATGTGGGAACCGATTTTAATTCTTCTTAATACTTCATCGCCACATACTTCTTCAATTCTGGAACCGTAATCTCTTCCATCATATTTTCTGGTTGCAGAGAAAAATTCAACATAGTTGATTAGGTAGTATGTAGGTAAACATAGGTCAATGTAATCGAAGCTCACTTCAACAAGTTCAGCGCCTGCATCTACCAATTTTTGGATTGCTTTATTGACGGTCTTGTTGATTTCATCATCAGTGACGTCGATGAATTCTTTACATACAGCTATTTTCATGCCTTCCAAACTGGTTTCATCCAGAACTTCTGTGAAGTCAGGTTTTTCCCAGTCTAGAGTTGTACATTCGGTTTCATCATATTTTGCAATGTTGTTTAGAGCTACTGCAATACCGCTTACGTCATTTGCGAGGGGTCCGATTTGGTCTAAACTCATTGAAAGGTCAAGTAATCCTTGTCTTGAAACAGCACCGTAGGTAGGTTTGAATCCTACTACTCCACAATGGGATGCAGGGTTTCTGATGGATCCTCCTGTATCTGAACCGATGGATATGTCACACATTTCCGCTGCAATTGCTGCAGCACATCCGCCACTGGAACCTCCTGGAATCCTTCCCATGGCTGCAGGGTTTTGTGTTGGACCGTAGTAAGAAGTTTCAGTTGAACTTCCTGCTGCAAATTCATCCATATTTAAAATACCGATGATTATTCCGTCTTCTTTTAAGATTTCTTCAACGACAGTTGCATTATAGCTTCCGTAATAATCTTCTAAAGTTTTGGAAGCTGCTGAAATAATCATGTCTTCAACATTAATGTTCGCTTTTATACCAAATACTAATCCAGCTAAAGCACCTACTTCTTCACCATTAGCTATTTTTTCATCTATAGCTTCAGCTTGTTTTAATGCATTTTCATAGTTTAATTCAATAAATGCATTAATTTCTTCGTTATTTTCATCGATAACTTTAATGAAGCTTTCTACATTTTCTTTAGCTGTCATTTCTCCATTTTTAATGGAGTTTAACTTTTCAATAACGCTCATTAAAACACCTAAATAATCATAAATTATAATACTATTATTTTATTTTTCAAGGTTTATATAAGTTGTTTTTTTAGGTGTTAAAAAATAATCAATATCTTTGATGGTTGGTTTAAAAAAAGGGTCATTTAGGAAACTTAACCAAATAAATTTCCTAGAAATTGACCAGAAATAATATGATTTTTAGATTGGCACATTAGGTATCCTTTCATTGGTATTTTGAAGCTTATATTTTATACCCATACTTTTGTATAAGCAATTAATTTGAGTTTTAACGGTTTTGCTTATTTTATAATTAGGCTTAACAATCAGGCCGACGCCCCTAAATTTTTTGTTAAATTTTGTTAATGATACCCAACCTGTCGGAATTCTTGTGTCTCCTCCAACATCATATTTTCCATAAGAGTTGCTGACAAGTATTTTCTTGCCGTCCTTGCTGACATCTATTACAGAGACGTAATGGTTTGGAAGGTATGCTATTACTGCACATCCTCCTTTAGCCAATTGTTTTACAGCAGTTTTCATTGAATAGAAATAGGAAGATTTAAAATTACTGTTGTCTACAGCTCTTTTCAGGACATTTAAATTTACTCCACTTGTTACATGTGCTTTTTTCTGGAAGTATTTTTCAGAATAATAATTTTTTAAAGCCTGGCTACATAAGCTTGCAGATGTCGGACCGCAGGTATATTCAGTATTCTGCACATCACGAACTACTGGGTAGGTATATGATTTTCCTTTTAGTGAAGCTGTAACATAGCTTGGCCAGTAACTGTACTTATTTTTCTTTACAAGTTTAATGTTAAGGGTTCTTTCAATAACATTCCATTTTTCACGTTTTAGGATATGATAGATTTTAGGAGATGATTTTGTCTTAAAGAAAGTGTATTTTGATAGTTTTCCATATAAAAATAAACAGTAGCTGTCTCTTTTTAATACCTCTTTGTATTGATCTTTTAAAACTGTATATTTGGCATCATCATCGCCCATAACATAGTTCGCTGGCATCCTGTCAATGTCCGGAACACCGTTTACCATTGCTATTGCTTTTTTAAAAGGATTTACAACATCTCCCGCAATACATTTGATTTTTTTGCAAACAGTATAATTTCCATATGTTAAAGTCACGGTATATGTGCCTTTGCTTACTTGTGGTTTTATGACTGCAAAACCTTCATCAGTTGTTTTTTTGGTAAAAACCTTATTTCCTACTTGAATTTTAACTGTTTTTCCTGCTATTGCCGCTGCAGGTCCTTTTAGATAAATTCTTAAAAATCCGTTTGTAAGCAGTTTTGCATTTCCGATTGTAACGGTTATTGAGTTTTCAACATAGACCTTGATGCTTTTTAAAAATCCGTTGTATTGGGAATCTCCCTTAAAGGTTACATCCATGGTTGAGGTAGAACTGCCTACTTTAATTGCGACTTCCCCATTTGTATTGGTGGTTTTTTCTAATGTTTTGCCATTATATGCAATTTTAAGCATTTTATTTGGAATGACTTTTCCCTTCAAATCGGTTAAAGCAATCTTATATGTAGCTCCGCTTTTGGCAAAATTAGTTGTTGTTGTTAATGTTAAATTTGCTTTTGATGAATCGTAAGTATTTATTTCACTTGAAGATATGTTTTCATCTGAAGCTATAATGTCTGCTTCTACATTCTCTTTTAAAATATATTCATTATTTTCAAGAGAATCGTCGATTGATATTTCATTTTCATTTGTTTCTTGCATGATATCGGTTGAATTTCCTTCATTTGCCGATACGACACCAATTACCAAAAATAGCAAAATAATGAAAATGAGCATAAATTTGGTTTTTTTGTATTTCATGTATAATTTTTTTTGATTTGTTTATATTTAAATTGTCTTATTTTAGAAATTTAATGCATATTATCAATTTTAGAATATTTAGTATTTTTGATATATTTATTTATTATTAATTTCAGATTAAAGTTCAATCAAAGGTGATAGTATGAAAAAAGCAGTTGTGTTTGATAACTCAGGTACTTTAATCGAAAGGTACAGGGTTGTTAAAGATGTATTGAACGGGAATATTTTCACGGATATAAATTCACTTGACATTATTGATGCAGCAGACTCATTGGCATTGGTTGTTCTTCAATTCAATACCAATAAGCTTCTGGAATTAGACCAGGACATTTTGATTTCAGATGTAATCAAACAGTTCAACATTGATTTTGATATCAGTTTTTCAACAAGACAGGTTTCCAAAGCTGAAGTCAAGGAGATTCTCGACCATGAAACAACCACTAAAATCTCAGACATTACAGACGGTTTTGATATTTTGGGCGAGAAGATTCCTCAAATGGAGCTTTGCAACGGATCAGCCCTGATAGTTGACATGGATTTGGGTCAGGTCGCTTATACAATAACTTCTGCAGGCAAATTTTTCCCAAAGGTTTTCGAAACAATAGAAATCCTTAAATCCAGAGGCATTGAGATATATATTGCTTCAGGAGATAGGAAGGGAGCTATAAATAGGCTTGCCAACATGCTTGATGTTCCTGAAGATAATGCTTATGGCACTGTTTCCACAAGAGGTAAATGCGAAGTTGTTTCCATATTGCAGGATGCCGGATATAAGGTCATGATGGTTGGTGATGGTTTAAATGATTTACTTGCCTTTAAAAAGGCAGATGTCAGTGTTTTAACCATTGAACAGCAGGAAGAAGTCTCTCCTAAGATGATGGATAAGACTGACCACATTATTGATGATATATTCAATGTTACAATGATTGATTTTTAACTTTAATTTTTTTATAACTAATAACTTATAAGTTATAACTTATAACTAATAACTTATAAAAAAATAATAAATTATAAGTTATCTATGACTTCTTTACTTTTCAGGATATTGTCGAAGTTGTTCAGCTCTATAATTGCTGTATCAATCTTTTTTAGTAAATTCAAGTCAAGTGTACCTTCACCCAGTGTAATATGTTGGTCTTTAACGCCATCATTATCGTTCAAGTGACAGTAACTGATGTTTTTAAGTGAAAGCATTTCCTCAAGGTTTCCGCAGGTATTTCCATGGCCTGTATCTATGGTTAGGCTACAGCCGGTTGCTTCCTGAATCATTTCAATTTCTTCAACAGTATTTCCTAAAAATTTCCCTCTCACAGGCATGTTTTCGACTGAAATTTCAACATTTGTGTTGTCAATTATTTCTCCAACACTTTCAACAGCCAGTTCCAAAGCCCATTTTCTAAGATGGGGTTCGTTACGTCCGATTATACCTGGATGGACAGTTATTGTATTCGCGTTTATGCTTTCTGCATAATGGCCGCACTGAATCATCTGCTTTACGCTTTCGGATCTGATTCCTCTGTTTAGGCTGGCAATGTTAATGTCCACGGTTGCTGCATGAATTCTCATGTCCAGACCGCAGTCCTTAAATTCACCGTTGTCCTTTTCATAAAAGGGGTCTTCCCCGAGTATTTCTATTATTTCAAATCCGTGTTTTTTGGCCAGCTCTATGATTTTGTTGTTGTCTTCCATGAATAGTGCAAGTGTTGTAAATCCTAGTTTCATATTTATATATTACTTCGGTTAATATAATAAATGTTAACATATATCAAATTTTTACATATGTGATAAAATGACAGATGAAAATAAAGTTAATGAAACTCCAAAAAAACTAATCAAACATTTTTCCAATGGAATAACCCATAATTTGATTTTATGGATTATATCCAAAGAGAAAATTCATGGCTACGGCATAATGAAGAAGCTCGAGGTGTTTTTTAGTTTTGATGGTGATGTTGAATGTGACATGAATATCAGTTCCAGTAAAGTATATCCTATTTTATCCAAAATGGAAAAGAAAGGATTGATTATTGGTGACTGGGACATTAATGAAAACAACAAAAGGGTCAAGTATTATTCAATTACTGAAGACGGAATCGTTGTTTTAAAAAATATTCAAAATCACATGGAGCGAGTCATGTCTAATCCTCACTGGATCAATTTTTTCAAAGACATGACCGGAATGGAGATTAACAATGAAAAATGCGATAGAGACTAAAAATCTAACAAAGATTTACGGTAATAAATTCAAGGCTGTTAATTCTCTAAATCTTGAAATTCCCGACAAGACAATATTTGGAATGTTAGGTCCCAACGGAGCGGGCAAAACAACAACAATTAAGATGTTAACATGTCTTATACAGCCTACTTCAGGTCAGGCTACTGTCGGAGGATATGATGTTCAAAAAAATCCAGATGAGGTTAGAAACCTTCTGGGAATGGTTCCCCAGCAGGTCAGCCTGTATAAGGATTTGACAATAATGGAAAATTCACAGTTGTGTGCTGACTATTATGGTGTTCCTCAGGATGAAAGGGATTCCCGTATAGAGGATTTAATGGAGCTTGTTGATATCAAATATGCAAAGGATAAACTTGTGGGTCAGCTTTCAGGAGGTCAAAAACAGAAGGCCTCTCTTGTTGCAAGTTTGGTTCACAGGCCCGAAATCCTATTTTTGGATGAGCCTACAATAGGTCTTGACCCAACAACCAAACGTACCCTTTGGGACTTGATTAGAGAGCTCAACGACAGCGGCCATACGATTATCCTATGTTCACATGACATGCATGAGGTGGATATGCTGTGTGACAATGTTGGAATTATCAACACCGGAAATCTTGTAGCTTATGATACTCCGCAGGGTCTTAAAGATGCTCTTTTGGAAAGCAACAGACAGGAAATCACAGAAGCTTTATCCAAAATATCAGATGAAAATGATGATGCGATATCACAAGATAAGGATTTGGAAAAGCTCAGTTTAAAAAAGATGTCTGTGCTTTTGAAAAATCAGGAAGACAGCATTATTGAATCCATAAAACAATCAGATGATGTTAAAGACATTGAGATTGAACGTAATGGACGTATTAATTTAAGGGTCGACAGCTTTGATGATATGGCTGTACAAAATGTATTGAATCAGATTATATCTTCCGGAGGAATTATAAAATCAATATACACAGAAGAGCCTTCCCTGGAGGATGTATTCATAAAATCAACATCAGAGGTGAATGAAGATGATAGAGCCTAAAAAATTCTGGTGGATGATAAAAAAGGAATTGATTTCCATTAAAAGACACCCTGCCAGATTAGTGTCTATTTTAGCATTTCCTATAATCATGATTTTGCTTTTTGGTTATGGAATGGGTGGAGAGATGACAGACCTGCCTATCGTTGTTGTTTCTCAGGACCATGGTGATTTGACAGACCTGACACTTAACACCATCAAATCTACAGAAACATACCATGTAGTCGAGGTGATAGACAGTCTGAGTGAAGGTAAAGCCCGTGTTGATTCGGGTGAAGTAAAGGCGGCCATTATACTGCCGGCGGATTATGATTCCAATTCGTCTCAGCAGAAGTCAGTAACGCTGTATCTGGATTCGTCAGACCAGATGGCATCTCAAATTCTCGAATCTTCAACACAGGGAATATTTTATAGATTATCCAATATGGTGGCATCACAGACCAGCGTGTCAACTCAAGACGCCAATATAACCCCGTCCTTAGGCCATTCATTGAATAATTTCAAGGACGACATCTCACTTCACATTAACAGAATCTACGGAAACATAAAATACATTGACTTTTTGGTTCCTGCAATTTTGGGAATGACAATCATGATGAGCTGTATGATGGGAATGGGTGCAACCATAGCAGGTGAAAGAGAAACAGGTGAACTTGCAAGACTATTCATGACACCTACTTCCGTTGCAACTGTAATAGGCGGTAAGATTGCCGCAAAGCTTCTCATAGAATTGGTCAGGGCTTTAATTTTGATATTCATGGCGGTACTGTTATTCAATGTCAGCATTAAGGGAGGTTTCCTGCAGACATTCATAGTTCTTGTCATCGGTGCATTGTGCTTTGTCGGATTCGGAATCATGCTTTCTGCAAGAACATCCACTCAGGAAGATTATGCTCAGATTTCCCTGCCGTTTTCCATGCCGATGATGTTTGTATCAGGTGTATTTTATCCAATCGAAACAATGCCTTGGATTTTACAGAAGCTAGCATACATTTTCCCATTGACATATCTCAATGATGCAATGAGAGGAATAATGCTTAAAGGTCAGACATTAGGTGATGTTTGGTTAGACTTGGTAGTTTTACTAGGATTTACTCTTTTATTCTTCTTGGTAGGAGTAAAAAGATTTAATAGGGACGTATAGGAGGTTTAAAATGTATAAAAAATTATTGATTGGATTTATAATTTGTATTTTGTGTCTGTCCCCAATTGCTGCTGAAGACTGGAATTCATTTGCAGGGGGAGCTGACCACAACGGATACAGGGATGAAGGTTCAGACTTTGTAACTAATCTTTGGGTATTCAGTATCGGATCTCCTATTCACTCATCTCCTGCAATCTATAAGGACTATATATATGTAGTATCAGGTGACGGAATCCTGAAAGCTATTGATATGGAATCCGGTAAGGAGGAATGGGATTTGGATTTGGAAAGCCCAACCAACTCTTCACCAATAATTAATTCAAACAGATTGTATATAGGATGTGAAGACGGTCTTAAGGCAGTAAACATTAATAGCCATAAGATTGTCTGGGAATATAACTGCGACAGTGTTGAATCAACTCCATTTTTCTACAATGACATAGTTTACTTTGGAAGTGATGACGGTCATCTGTACGGTCTGGATAAGGAAGACGGAAGTGTTGAATTGAATAAAAAGCTGGATGGTGAGCTTAAATCATCACCGATTGTTGTTGATGATTCAATATATATCGGCTCTACAAATTCCAAGCTGTACAGCATAGGTACCGATAAGGAAAAGAACTGGGAATATACTACAGGAGATGAGATTGTATCATCACCTGCATATGTTAACGACACTGTAATTTTCGGTTCCACTGACGGCAATGTATACTGTCTGAATACTTCCGATGGGGACTTAAATTGGAAAGTTGATTTGAACAATAAAATCATTTCATCACCGACCATTGATGAACATGACAATAGCCTTTATATAGGTTCTGATGAAGGCAATTTAACATGTTTGGATATTCGTGATGGAACAACAAAATGGAGCTTCTCAACAGGCTCTAAAGTGCAGACAACTCCTGCATTGAAAGATAATTTAATTGCATTTGGATCAAGCAACGGCAACTTCTATGTGCTAAACAAATTCACTGGACTGGAAGAGTTCACATATAATCCGGGTACAATACTGTTCAACTCACCAATCACTTCTTCAGCTGTCATTAACGGTAACAGTTTAATGTTTGGTGACGATTCAGGTCAACTTTATTCACTCAACATTGAAAAGTATGAAGTGCCTTCTTCAGTGCAGCTGTATTATTCAATTGCAGTTCTTGTCATAATTGTAATTGTTGCAGTTGTTGTTGTGCGCAAAGTTAAAGGTAAAAAATAATTTTTTCCTTTAACACTAACGTTTATAAGCAAAAATTTTTAAATTAAAATATGATACGATGGATATAATGGAACAAATTAACAATGAAAATATGAATATAGCTGATAAAATTTACATTTTTGACACTACTTTAAGGGACGGTGAGCAGACTCCAGGCGTAGCACTGACTGTAGATGATAAAATACAGATTGCCCAGAAGCTCAATAACATGGGTGTCGATAAAATAGAGGTTGGTTTTCCGGCTTCTTCTGATGGTGAAGTAGAATCAGCCAGACAAATCAAATCTATGGATTTGGATTCAACACTTGTTGGACTTGCACGCTCACTTAAAAGTGACATTGATGCAGTCATAGATTCTGATTTGGATTATATTCATACATTCATTGGTACTTCACCTCTGCATCGTGATTATAAACTTAAAAAATCCAAGGATCAGATAATTGATTCAGCCGTCAGTGCAGTTGAATATGCAAAGGACCATGGTTTGACTGTTGAGTTTTCTGCAGAGGATGCTACAAGAACTGAAAAGGATTTTTTATTTGATGTTTTTTCCGCTGTAAGCGATGCCAAGGTTGATTTCATTGATGTTCCAGATACTGTCGGTGTGTTAACCCCAAAGGATACACGTCTATTGATAGGGGATGTTGTAAAGACTTTCAATATTCCAATCAGTGTTCATTTCCATAATGATTTCGGTCTGGCCACTGCCAATACTCTTACAGCTATTGAATGCGGAGCAAATCAGGCCCATGTAACAGTCAACGGTCTTGGAGAAAGAACAGGTAACTGCTCTTTGGAAGAGCTCGTAATGACATTGAAAGTTGCTTATGGAATAGATTTGGGACTTGACACCACCAGGCTATATAGCCTTTCCAATCTTGTTGGACGTTTGACTGGTGTCAAAATGCCTGTCAATAAACCTATTGTCGGTGACAATGCCTTTACCCATGAATCAGGAATTCATGTTCATGGAATTTTGAACAATTCTTTCACATACGAACCGATGTCTCCTGAAATGGTAGGTCATTCACGCCGTATCGTACTTGGAAAGCATACCGGTGCAAATTCTTTAAGGTCTAAACTAAAGGAATATCACATTGACTTAAATGAAAAGCAGTTTGAAAATGTTCTTTCACAAATCAAGTCTCTTGGTGACAGCGGTAAAATCGTTACTGATGATGATTTGGTAGCTATTGCTATTACTGAACTTTCTTCAGCCCGTGAAACTCCTGTTGTCATTACAGGCATGAGCATATCCATGGGTGCCAATGTATCTCCTACAGCTACTGTCAAGCTTGAAATAGATGGTGTTGAAAAGGAAACAGCAAGTACAGGAGTTGGTCCTATAGATGCTTCCCTGAATGCTATCCGTCATCTTTTACAGGAAGATATTGACATGGAACTTGAAGAATATAACCTCCAGGCTATCAACGGCGGTACAGATGCTTTAGCGGAAGTTTTTGTTATCACTTCAGACTCTCATGGAAACAGGTCTACTGGGCGCTCCACCAATCAGGACATTGTGATGGCCAGTATTTTGGCAGTACTTGATTCTATAAATAAACTTCTTATAATCCAACGGGCACTGTAATTTTATTTTTTTATTATTTTTTTTATAATATTTTTATTTTTTGAATTTTAAATTAGATTTTTCTTTTTTTTATAAAAAAATTTTAGTTTTTTATTTAATTTTTAAATTTTGTTTAATTTTATTTTTCCAATTTTCCTTTTATTCTTAATTTATCTTTATTAATTTAAAGTATTGTTTAAAAAATGTAATGTAAAATTTTATATACATTAATTACTAATATTTACATGGTGAGTTAATATGGAAAAAAATACAATTTTTGTGGGAAGTAAACCTGTAATGAATTATGTTTTAGCAGTAGTAACTCAATTTAATGAAGGGTCTGACAGTGTACTTTTAAGAGCTAGAGGAAAAGCTATTAGTAGAGCTGTTGATGCTGCTGAAATTGTTAGAAATAGGTTTGTTCCAAATTCAGATGTTACTGATATTCAAATTTCCACTGAAGAAATTGAAAATTATAACAATGAAAAAACAAATGTTTCTATTATTGAAATTTTAATTGAAAAGAGCGAATAAACTCTTTTTAATCAAATTTCTTTAATACATTTCTCTCAAATAGATATTTAGATAGCAATATATTTGATGTACCATTTCCATGAGCCTCTACATTACCTTTAATGATTTCTTTTAATACGCTATCTATATCTTTTTCACAATCTATTTTACTGTAACAGTCACCTACGAATTTCCAGTAATGCGCATCGCTTGCTCCCAGTGTAGGTATATTTTCTTTGATTGCTAATTTTTTTGCCTTATTGTTGCAGTATCCTACAATGAATCTGGCATTTTTTGTCTCAATTGCATCAATTTTTAAATCTTTATAGTCACTTTTGCATAGAAGTCCATGCCTGTAAAAACAGAACGGGTGGGGTATTATTGCAATGCCACCTAAATCATGAATTCTGTCTATAGTATCTTCAGGTGATAGGTCTCTAGGTATGTTTTCCTCACACCCAAAACCAAGGATATGGCCTTGTGCTGAAGAAATTTCAATAGATGGAATCGCAAGTATATCTGTATTCCTTGTTTTTTTCATAACTTCGCTTGTTCCATCTACTGTATTGTGATCACTTATAGCTATTATGTCAATATTTCTGCTTCTTGCAGTTTCCAGAATATCGTCTATTTTTGAATTTGAGTCAGGTGAATATTCACTGTGTATATGAGAGTCCATCTTTAACATTTTCTAACCTAATATTGTTTTTATTAAACCTACGGTACCTGTCATCATCACATCTCCTCCAGGAGCTGCATGATGCCAGTCCAGATTTGTTTTTTCTATCAACTCTCTTTTCGGTCCGCTTACAATCACTTTTTCGATTTTTGTAATCGGATTTAGAACATGTGCACCGTGTCCGTGGTCATTGTAAACCTCTTCATGAGTAATTTCTCCGGATGCAAGTCTTTTGATGTATCTTTCAAGTGATTCTCCGGTCAGACTGGATGTGTGGTGTTCAAACACTCCCTGTATTTTTCCGTTTTCTATGGATGCGGCGGTTGTATGTCCGTTACCGATGTCTATTACAATATAACTACCTAATTTTTCAGCTACTTCGTCGTAACACATTCCAGCTATTGATGCGAATTTTGTATCCATTACAAGAGGTATTTCCTCGATTCCTTCACTTTCAACCTGCCTTCTGACGGCCTGCATTCTAGTGAAATAATCAGGCAAATCTTCCTTAAAACCAAATTTCAATGGAGATATAGGTTCTGATACCTTTTCACGTATTTTTTCAAATCTGAAATCTCTGTCACCCATATTTTCATTATATCCATGATCCTGAACTGCTATAGCTATTTTGTCAAAGTCAAATTCCAAATCATAGCCTAAAAGGAATTCGGATAATTTTGTAATGTTGATGTCTCCTAATGTAATTTTTGTATAATTCTTGTAGTCCTCTTCTTTTTCAGATATTTTTATTCCGAAGGATTTTACCTGTTCTAGATTGTCTCTGATGGTTCTGGCACAGGTTGGATGCATGACAACATCGTATCCCTTTTCCATATGCTCAAGTATGGTATTTTTTATTTTTCCTCCGCCCATTATCTCTCCCTTGAAATAGATGTCGTTTTCTATTTCTCTTATCTGCTGGGAGATGTATAGGTGTGGGGAAGGCAGAACCAATTTTATTGAGTTTTCCAATTCTTTTTCGGTATCGTATATCATCAAATCCTGAGTTCCTGTTCCGACATCTATAGCTAAAATTCTCATGATTTTAAATTGTTTTTTATATTATTAATAATTAAATGTACATTAATGTACAACAAAGTTTTATATAGTACATTATAGTAACTATTATTATGGATTACAAAATTACCTTAAACTCAAATGAAGTGCCAAAGGAATGGTACAATATTAATGCTGATTTGCCTGTTGAACTCCCTATGCCTAAAAACAGTGAAGGAAAAGACCAGATTTCTTCTCTTCAAAAAGCTTTTACAAAAGCTGGTCTTGAACAGGAATTTTCAACAGAAAGATATATCAAAATACCTAATGAAGTAAGAAAGCTTTACATGCAGATGGGAAGACCTTCCCCGCTGTTTAGAGCTACCAAACTAGAAGAATATCTAAACACTCCTGCAAAAATTTACTATAAGCGGGAAGACACCTCGCCAACGGGCTCCCATAAGTTAAACTCAGCTATTCCTCAGGCATACTTTGCCAAAAAGGAAGGAGTTGAAAGATTGACTACTGAAACCGGTGCGGGCCAATGGGGTACTGCTTTATCACTTGCATGCAATCTTTTAGATTTGGAATGTACAGTATATATGGTTAAAGTTTCATTCATGCAAAAGCCAGACAGGAAAAATATCATGAACATCTATAACGGTAAAGTATACGCCTCCCCAAGTGAAAACACCAAAGTGGGCCGTCAGATTTTAGCAGAAAATCCGGACCACCCAGGTTCTCTTGGAGTAGCAATTTCTGAAGCAATGGAAGAGGCTTTAGAAAACGACAATGTTAAATATACATTAGGAAGTGTTCTAAATCATGTCATGCTCCACCAGACCATCATCGGTCAGGAATTGAAAAAGCAATTGGAAATTGCTGAGGAAACACCGGATGTCATGATAGCCTGTGCTGGCGGTGGCAGTAACTTTGCAGGATCTCTTTTCCCATTCATTAAGGATAAGATTGACGGCAAAAGTGACACTCAATTTATTGCAGTCGAACCTAGTGCATGCCCTACATTAACAGAAGGAACCTATGATTATGATTTTGGAGATGTAAGCGGATTTACTCCTATGCTTAAGATGTTTACCCTTGGTCATGATTTTGTTGCTCCATCAGTTCATGCTGGAGGATTGAGATATCACGGTATGTCTCCGCAAGTTTCTCTTTTAACTAAGGAAGGTTATATTGAACCTAGATCTGCTCATCAAAGAGATGTCTTTGAAGCTGGAATTACCTTTGCCCGTAATGAAGGAGTATTGCCAGCTCCTGAAACCACTCACGCTATTAAGGTAGCTATTGATGAAGCATTGAAATGCAAACAGACCGGTGAGGAAAAAACAATTGTCCTTAATTTCTCAGGCCATGGTATGTTGGATTTAAAAGGTTATGCAAGTTATTTTGAAGGAACAATGCAAAACGCAAAATAATCCTTCTTTATTTTTTTTTATATTTTTTTACTTATAAGTTATAACTTATACTTTATAATTACTTATAACTTATAACTTGCAAGTGTTAACTAATAACTTATTTGTGAAAACGAATAATTTATAAGATAGAAGTTATAAAATATAACTTATTTGTTAAAAGTTAGTTATGATAAGTTATTTCTTAAAACTTATTTTTTATAACTTTGAAGTTTTAACTTAAAACTTAATTCCTATCCCTTAGAAGTTAGAACTTAGAAGTTATTTCCTTTAAGTTTTAACAAAAAAGTAATAACTTAATCCTTTTAACTTATACTGGATAACTTACAAGTTATTCTTTAAAAAATATAATTTTTAAGTTATAAATCATAACTGATAACTTAAAACTTATCAGAAATAGGAGAATTCTTTAATGAGTGAAGTAATTGCGGTGATGAATCAAAAAGGGGGCTGTGGTAAGACAACTACCGTTGTTAATACTGCAACATCTCTAGCGGTAATGGGAAAATCTGTTTTAGTTGTTGATATGGATCCTCAAGCTAATGCTACAACTAGTTTCGGGATTGATAAAACTACAATAGAAAATACTATCTATGATGCTATCATAGGGGATATAAGTATTAAAAAAGCAACAATTCCTACGTTTATTAAAAATTTGTTTATTATCCCAAGTAATATATCCCTTAGTGGTGCCGGTATGGAGCTTTCTAGACGTGAAAATTATCATATAATTTTGAAAGAAACTCTAAAAGATGTAGTTCCATTATTCGATTATGTTTTCATCGATTTACCTCCTTCCCTAGGAGTCATAACAGTCAATGCATTAGTAGCTTCCGATAGTGTTCTGATACCTATCCAAGCTGAGTATTATGCTCTTGAAGGAGTAGCTGATTTAATTAATACTATTCAATTAGTTGAAAAAAGACTCAGAAGTCCAACCCCAATTAAAGGAATTCTCCTAACTCTATATGATAAGAGAACCAGATTGAGCAAAGATGTTCACAAAGAACTCAAAAGTCACTTTGGTGAAAGCAATCTATTGTTTAAAACCATCATTCCAAGAAACATTAGGCTGGCTGAAGCTCCAAGTTTTGGAAAACCTTGTCTGATTTATGATCCGGACAGTACAGGAACAAAAGCATATTTAAAATTGGCTAAAGAAATCTTAAAAAGAGACGAAGGTGATGACTAATGCCTCGTAAAGGGCTTGGAAAAGGATTGGATTCTTTAATTCCTGATTTTTATGATGAGGATTTTGACAGCAATTCAACTCAGTCTCTAGAAGATATGCTGAATGAAAAAGAAGAACAGGATACTCCAAAAGAAGAGGAATCTGGTAAAGATAAGAATATATTCGAAGAGTTAGAGGATGACAGTGATGTTGAAGAAGATGATTCAACTACCGATGGAGAAGAAGAAATACCAGAAGAGGTACCAGAAGAGGAAGAACCAGAGGAAACTCAAGAGGATGATAGCCCATCCGAAGACTCACCTGGCGATATGGGCAGTGAAGAGCCTGTACAAACATCACAAGAAATCCAAGTAAATCAAGCTCATGTAGATGAAGTCAAAGAGATTGTAAATAAGAATCCAAGGATTACACTTTGGTCTGCAAGGTCTTCAGCAGTATTCAGATACTTGCGTAAAACTGAACCGGAATTCAGTATTTCAAAAGAAGCTTCAACATTGATTGATGAGGCTGTCTCTAAAAAATATCCTGAAATATGGAAATTATTTGATGAATACTAATCAATCTATTTTTTTTATTTGATATTATTTACACTTGAAATTGTAGATTACATAGTTTCAATAAAATATATTGTAAATATATTTTTCATATCAATTATATCAAATATCCTTTTCATTATATTTAATTTAATTGCTTTATTTTAAAAATTAGTACTTTAACATTTAAAAATCAAATGTTGTTTGGTACTGGCCGCTTATTTTGATATATGGCTCAGCCCTATCCACTACAACACCTAATTTTCTAAGCTGTTCTTTATTGGTGAATGGTGATTTTTTTCGAATAGATATTATTTGCTTTGCAGATTTTACACCGATTCCTGGAACTCGTATCAATTCTATCAGTGGGGCTGTGTTAATTTCTACAGGGAATATATCCATATTTTTTGCTGCTAAAATTTTTGGATCCTGGGTCAGTGATAACTTATCATTTTCATCAAATACTAATTCCTTTACACTGTAATGGTAATCATTAAGTAGGCTGTCTGCATTGTATAATTTTGCGGTTCTGTCAGTTGAACAAGCACTTTTGTTACTTAAATCAGTTTCTTCAATTGGTGTAAATGCTGAAAAATAAGTTCTTTTCAAATCAGATTTTTTGTATATTTTTTCCATTCTACTCAAAATTTCCCTGTCACTTTCATTGTTCGCACCGACAATCAATTGTGTAGTGTGGGTAGAATTTGGATATGTTGTACTTTTATGCTGTAGAGAATTTATCCATGACAATCTTTTTAAAATATCCTTGTTGTAATCCTTTGTTGATGATAGTTCTGCAAGACCTGAAGGTGTAGCTGCTTCAATATTAATACTGACCCTATTTGATAGAGCCATTGCCCTTTTGATGGAATCCTTGCTTGCTCCGGGTACAACTTTAAGGTGAATATAATCGTCATACCCATATTTGTTTCTCAGGAGATGAACGGTTTCTATTTGTTTTTCCATTGTAGATTCTGCATCACTTGAAATTCCTGAACTTAAAAAAAGTCCGTTTACAAGACCTCTATTGTAGTATCCTAAAAAAGCCTTTGCAAGTTCTTCAGGAGATAGTTCAAGTCTTGTGAAATTTCTTTTTGATTGGTTGATGCAGTACTTACAGTCATTTTTACATTTGTTGGACAATAGAGTTTTAAAAAGTGGAATTTTGCATCCGTTATGACCTATCGCTTCATAAATGCCAGGCAAGTTAATCTGTGAACTTTTATTGTGGCTGACGTAATCGCATAGATCATACTGTGCAGAATCGGTTAGGACTTTCATCTTCTCTAATGTAGACATAGAATATATTATACATTTTATAATATATTATGTCTATGCTTGGGATTGTCCATGTCCATTAAACTAATTAATTTAATGTTATTATAATTTATTTAAATTATTCTAAAAAATTTATATTTTATTTAAAAAAAATTGGATATTATTATAAGAATCGGACTAATTTTTATGGAATTGCTTTTTTAAACATTCGATATTTAAAATCCTTCGATATTATACGAAATAATTTTAATTTTTTAGGTCAATGAAACAGTTACTTTGACTATTGTTACTAAAGCAGATGTATCCAATACTACAATCACTAGAGATGAAAATGTTTCATCTGATGTTTATGACCCTAATATGAGCAACAACAAGGACAGCAGTTCTGTTACTGTATTGCCTGAGGCTGATTTGGAAGTCATTAAAGGTGTTTCTGATGCTAGTGCTCATAAAGGTGATGCTGTGATTGGACTATTACTGTTGTTAATCATGGTACTGATGCTGCTGTTAATGTAATTGTTACTGATGTATTGCCTAAGGAATTGATTAATCCTGGAAGTTATTAATCTTGGCCATGCAGGTATCTTTGAAAACAATGTATGGACAATAGATGAAATTGCTAGCGGAGATAATGTGGTTTTAGTTATCAGAACTATTGTAGACGCTTCCAATGTTACCATTCCTAATGTTGTAAACGTTACTTCTGATATTTATGACCCTGACGAATCCAATAATAATGCTTCTAATAGTACTGAGATTCCTCCTGAGGCCGATTTGGAAGTTACAATTACCAATGATCATGAAACAACTCCTTGTCATAAAGGTGATGAGATTGTTTGGACTGTTGTTGTGACTAATCATGGTTCTGATGATGCTATTAACACTATTTTGGATGATGTCATTCCTGAAGGTCTGATTTATGTTAGTGATGATTCTAATGGAGCTTACAACAATGAGACTGGCAGATGGACTATTGGTTATTTACCTGTTGATGATACTGTTACTTTGACTATTGTTACTAAAGCAGATGCGTCCAATACTACAATCACAAGGGATGAAAACGTTTCATCTGATGTCTATGATCCTAACAGGGGCAATAACAAGGACAGCAGTTCCGTTACTGTATTGCCTGAAGCTGACCTTGAGGTTACAATTACAAATGACCATGAAACTGAACCTTGTCATAATGGTGATGAGGTTGTCTGGACTATTGTTGTGACTAATCACGGTCCTGACGGTGCTATAAACACAGTTCTAAAAGATATTCTACCTGATGGATTAATATATGTATCTGATGATTCACAAGGCACTTACGATAATGAAAGCGCTGTTTGGACCATCGGTGACTTGCCTGTTGGAGATACCGTTACTTTAACTATCAAAACTAAAGTAAACACTTCAAATGCTACAATAACTAAAGATGTATCTGTCAGTTCAGATACTTACGATCCAAATTTAAGCAATAATAAGGATAAAAGCTCTGTTGATGTCATCCCTGAAGCAGATTTAGAAGTTATTAAACTAGTTTCTGATAATGCTCCTTACAAAGGTGACACAATCACCTGGACTATAATTGTTGTTAACAATGGTAGGGATACTGCTGTAAATACAGTTGTAAAAGATAAACTGCCTTCCGGTTTAGTTTATGTTTCAGATGATTCAAATGGCGCTTATAACCATGCTACCGGAATTTGGACCGTGGGTGATTTGGCTAATGGAGAATCTGCAACATTAAGCATTAAAACTTTAGTGAGTGTTACAAATAAAACAATTATTAACGTAGCGGATGCGGTCTCTGATACTTATGATCCTAATAAGGAAAATAATAAGGGAGATAATTCAACTAATGCTCATTCAGAGGTTGACTTGGAAGTTAATGTAGTTCCTAAAGTTGAAACAGTGAATGTGGGAGATGAAGCCATATTTGAAGTCACTGTAATCAATCATGGACCGGATACTGCAGAAAACACCCGTGTATTTGTTACAATTCCTGATGAATTGAAACCTTTAGGATTTAAACCATCTAAAGGTACTTACGATCCAGATACAGGAAGATGGGATGTTGGAGACTTGGCTCCTGGTGAAGTAGCAACACTTTTAATTGATACAGTTGCATTAAAATCCGGAAACTTCATGATTACAGCACGCGCTGAATGTGATGGAAACGAAACAGACTATTCCAAAAACTCTGATGGTAAAGGAATTGATGTAATTGTTTCCGAACCTGATGTAAAACATCCTAATAAAGATGTTCCACGGGTTCATGCTACAATGCATGCTACAGGTAACCCAATAGTAATGGTTCTTTTAGCATTGCTCGCAATTGTTGGTACTACATTACGAAGAAAATTTTAAACACGATGGGAAATTGATTTTTCCCATTATTTTTATTTTTTGAATTAATTATAACTTCATTTTAATCAAAGTTATCTATAAAAATTCAGCATATTTTTTGCTAAACAACTATTTTAATTAAGGTTGTCTTTAACTATTTTAATTTATCAAAACTATTTTTTTAAAATAAATTGCTTAATCTACATCACTTCACACAAGTTCTGATTTTTAACATTTTCAAACATTATAAAAGATATTAGTGAGAAATATATTAATGATTAAATTAAATTGTGTGATTAAATGAAAAGTGATAATGTTAAAAAAGGAATCCAAAGAGCTCCCCACAGGTCTCTTTTAAGAGCATGTGGACTGGACGACGATGATTTTAAAAAACCATTCATCGGTATTGCCAACAGTTTCACTGACATTGTTCCAGGTCATATCCACTTGAAAGAATTGGTTGAATTTGTAAAAGAAGGTATTATCGCCGCCGGCGGTATTCCATTCGAATTTGACACAATGGCAGTTTGTGACGGAATAAGTATGAACCATGAAGGAATGAAATATTCACTCCCTTCACGTGAAATCATTGCAGCAACAGTTGAAAGCATGACCAAGGGACATGCATTTGACGGACTGGTATTAATTCCAAGCTGTGATAAGGTAGTTCCGGGAATGATTATGGGTGCTGCAAGAGTTGACGTTCCATCCATTGTTGTTACAGGTGGACCAATGGCATCCGGTGAATATAATGGAAAACCTGCAGACTTAATCACTGTGTTTGAAGCAGTCGGTGCATATTCTGCCGGAAAAATGTCTGAAGAAGAAGTTTATGAACTTGAAAAATGTGCATGTCCAGGTGCAGGAAGCTGTTCAGGTCTCTTTACTGCAAATACAATGGCATGCATAACCGAAACATTTGGTTTATCTCTTCCAACATGTGCAACCACTCACGCAAGGACTGAAGAAAACAATCAGATTGCATACGAGTCCGGCCGTCAAATCATTAAACTTGTTGAAGAGGATATAAAACCGTCAGATATCATGACACAGGAATCATTCAACAATGCTATTGCTGTTGACATGGCACTGGGAGGATCATCCAACACTGCCCTTCATATTCCTGCAATTGCAAGCGAGGTTGAAGGTGTTGAAGTTGATTTGGAACTATTTGATAAGATTTCAAGGGAAGTTCCACATATTGCACTCATCTCTCCTGCTGGTGAAGACTCAATGATGGATCTCCACCTGGCCGGAGGAATACAGGCTGTTTTAAAAACATTGGGCGACAAGATTAACACTGACCAGCTGACAGTAACCGGAAAAACAATTAAGGAAAACCTTGAAACAGTCGAGAACAAAAATACAGATGTCATCCACACTTTGGACAATCCTGTACATGAAGATGGTGGAATTGCTATTCTTAAAGGAAACCTCGCCCCTAACGGAAGTGTAGTTAAGAAAGGTGCTGTTGCAGATAACCTGATGCATCTTAAAGGGCCTGCAAAAGTATATGACTCAGAAGAGGATGTCACAAAAGCGATATTTGACCATGAAATTGAAGAGGGCGACATAGTTGTCATCAGATATGAAGGACCAAAAGGAGGCCCTGGAATGCGTGAAATGTTGAATCCGACATCTGCACTTGCAGGAATGAACATCAAGGATGTAGGATTAATAACAGACGGAAGATTTTCCGGGGGAACACGTGGACCATGCATAGGCCATGTATCTCCTGAAGCAAGGGAAAACGGTCCTATTGCAGCAATCCAGAATGGAGACATTATCGAAATTGACATTAACAACAGATTAATCAATGTTGAGTTGAGTGATGAGGAAATCGAAACCAGATTAAAAGAAGTTAAACACCCTGAAAGCGATGTATCCGGTTGGCTGGCATTATATCAAAAACTTGTACACTCTGCTGATACAGGAGCTATTTTAAGGTAGTGTTAAAATGGAAATACTCAATTATTCAGAAATTGATTTGGCCCAAACCATTAAAAGATCAGAAGAAGATGTAAATAAGGTATTAGATACAGTATCTGATATTTTAAACAATGTTAAAGTTAATAAAGATAAAGCTATTAGAGAATATACTGAAAAGTTTGACGGCGTTACAATAGAAAATTTGAAAGTATCCAAAGATGAAATTAAAGAGGCCTATGATACTTTGGATGATGAACTGCTTGCAGCTTTAAAACAGGCAGCATCAAACATTGAAAAATTTCATAAAAAACAGATTCCATCTGAATGGGAAATGGAAGTAAATCCTGGTATTGTTGCAGGTCAAATTGTAAGGCCAATCAACTCTGCTGGATGTTACATTCCAGGAGGACGCGCAGCTTATCCTTCATCAATACTGATGACAGTAATTCCTGCAAAAATCGCTGGTGTTGAAAAGGTCGTTTGTGTAACTCCACCTCAAAAGGATGGTAAAATTCTAGACGCTATTTTGGTTGCAGCTGATATTGCAGGTGCAGATGAAATATATAAGGTTGGTGGAGCACAGGCAATTGCCGGACTTGCTTATGGTACCGAATCAATACCTCGAGTAGAAAAAATTGTTGGTCCGGGAAATATATTTGTTACTGCAGCAAAGAAATTAGTATATGGTCAAGTAGATATAGAGTTTCCGGCAGGTCCCTCAGAAGTATTGATTTTAGCTGATGAAACTGCAAACCCTGAATTTTTAGCAACTGACATTTTGGCACAGGCAGAACATGATCCTAATGCGTCATGCTTTTTGGTCACTGATTGTGAAGACTTGGCAGTTAAAACAGATGAGTTTGTAACCCAATTGACTGAGATTGCACCAAGGCGTGAAATTATTGAAGAATCATTGTCAAAAAGTGGAAAAATCATTATCACTGACACATTTGAGGAAGCTATTCATGTTACAAATGAATATGCTCCTGAACATTTAATCATAACCACAAAAGATGATGATGAAACATTATCACACATTAACAATGCAGGATCTATATTCTTAGGTTCATACTCACCTGTAGCAGCGGGAGATTACGGATCCGGAACAAACCATGTGCTGCCTACAGGAGGAGGAGCTAAAATGTATTCAGGCCTTTCAACTGAAGCATTTATCAAAAAGCCTACTGTTCAAAGATTGACCAGGGAAGGTCTTGAAGAGCTTTCAAAAACTTCAGTTCCTATAGCCGAATATGAAGGATTTTTTGCTCATGCAAATTCCTTTAAAACAAGATTAAAATAATGTTTATAAGTTTATTTTTCTTATAAACCTTTCTTATTTTTTTTAAAATAAAAACAATTGTATATTCTCATTACAATTTTATGAAATGACTTTCTAAGCTATTTATATATTTTTTAAATCTAATTAAAAAGCAATAGATAAATTAATAACTTAATCCATTATACTTGGTGATGGTTATTGAAGTAGTTAAATACGCCTCCCAGTATAATTATTGGGGGGAGAGAATGTATGAGAAGATGATGCTTCTTCTCACAATAGTCTTAGTTATTATTGCAATTATTGACTTATTCTTACAGGTTAGATGATTGAATTTTAATTAAGTAGGACAGTCGAATTTTGAAAAGAATGGTTCGTGATTTTTCAAGGTCTACCCGCTGGAAGTTTTGCGTAACTCTCCCCATTCTTTTTTAATTTCAAAATATCTCCTTATTTTAAATTAAATTAGGTATTTTAGTTATTTTTATATATTAGTTTTTTTAAAATATTATTGAATATGATTTTTTCATATTCTGATTATGATGTAATCGTACCAAGTTTAATGGAAAAACAGTTGTCTAATCGGGTAGTAGCTTATAAGTATTTTTTAATTGCTTATAAGCTTGGACAACACTTAATGCTTTTTTTAAATATTTTTTTATAGTGATATTATGGATTTTGAAAGAGTTGACATGAGGGAAATGTCTTTGGAAGATCAAAAAACTGGTGCAAAACAGGCTCAATTAGTTTTTAAGCTTAATCATACAATGCCAATGACTGATGAGTACAATGAAGTTTTAAAAGAGTTGTTTTGTGAGAATTTAGGGGAAGATTCAATGGTTATGGCTCCTATTGCCGGTGCTGCATTTGACCATATCAAAATTGGTAAAAATGTTTTCATTAATTCCAATTCACTTTTAATGGCCCGTGGCGGAATAACTGTCGAAGATGATGTAATGATGGCTGCCAATGTTCAGCTGCTCTCAAACAACCATGATGAATATGACAGACAGGTTTTAACCTGCAAACCTATCCACATCAAAAAAGGAGCGTGGATTGGTGCCGGTGCAAGTATTTTGCCGGGCGTAACCATTGGAAAATATGCAATTGTCGGTGCCGGAGCTATTGTCACTAAAGATGTCGGCGACTATGAGGTTGCTGTCGGTGTTCCTGCAAAAGTTGTAAAAACTTTGGATAAGGATAAATTTTAAATCCTTACAATTTTCTTTTTTTAAAACAATTTAATAAATTTACTTTAATTTTCTAAATTCGCTTCCTTATTATTGTTTTTTAAATATGCATTAATTATTAAGTTTAGTTAAGTTTATATATTTAATAATTTAACAGAATATGATTTTTCATATTCGCACTTTCATTAATAGAAAGAAAACTACTGATTAAACATTGTCTAATCTGACGGTAGTTTATAGGTTTTGTCCTATAAACTTAGACAACACTATTTTTGAATTATTTTTTACAGATTAAGATATTTTTTGTAATTTTGCATATCTTTATTAAATATTAAATATAAACTAAAATTATAATGAAAATTTATCATTATTTTTATTTTTATAACCGAGGTGAATATTTTGCAAGGTTTATTAAATGATTGGAGAAGAACAAATTACGCTAACGAATGCACTGCCGAAATTGCAGGTAATGACGTTACCGTCATGGGTTGGGTACATGAAATCCGTGACTTCGGTGGAATCATGTTCGTAATTTTACGTGATGTAACCGGAAGGGTTCAAGTAACCGCTCCAAGTAAAAAAGTAGAAGCAGAAATTTTAGAAGAATTAAGAAGTTTAAGAAAAGAATCAGTTGTTGCAATCAAAGGTTTAGCTCAGGAAGCTCCTAAAGCACCAAACGGTGTTGAAATCTTACCAAAAGAAGTTAAAATCCTAAACCTGGCCAACCAACCTTTACCAATGGATCCGACAGAAAAAGTAAAAGCTGGAATCGATACAAGATTAGACTCAAGATTCCTGGATATCAGAAAAGAAAACGTTTCAGCTATCTTCAAAATCAAAGGTCAAATGTTCCATTCAATTAGGGACTTCTTCTATGACAACGGATTTTACGAAATCAACACTCCTAAACTTGTAGCATCCGCTACTGAAGGAGGAACAGAATTATTCCCGATTATTTACTTTGAAAAAGAAGCATTTTTAGGCCAATCTCCACAATTGTACAAACAGATGATGATGGCCAGTGGAATGGATAAGGTATTTGAAATCGGTCAGATTTTCAGAGCAGAAGAGCACGATACCTTAAGACACCTTAACGAAGCAGTTTCCATCGATGCAGAAGCTTCTTTCATGGATGATGTCGATGTAATGAACATCTTAAACGACATGCTTGTTAAAGTCATTACCGATGTTAATGATAACTGTGCTAACGAATTGGAAATCCTAGACCATGAAATTCCAGTTCCTGATAAAAGATTCCCAGTTGTAACTTACGATGAAGCTCTTGAAATTGTTAATGCAGGAGATGTCGAAATGCAATGGGGAGAAGACTTATCCCGTGAAGCTGAAAAAGTATTGGGAGATGCTATGGGCGGATTCTACTTCTTGACAGAATGGCCATCTGAAATCAAACCGTTCTATGTAATGCCTAAAGAAGGAGACGAAAAATACTCCCATGCATTCGATTTAATGTACAATAACTTGGAGTTATCTTCAGGTGCTACCCGTGTACACCAGCATGATCTTTTAGTAAAACAAATCGAAGAAAGAGGCTTAAACCCAGACGGATTTGGAAGCTATCTTAAAGCGTTCGAATACGGTATGCCTCCTCATGCAGGTTGGGGTGTAGGTGCTGACAGGTTAACCATGGTACTTACAGGCGCTGAAAACATCCGTGAATGTGTACTCTTCCCAAGAGACAGACACAGATTAACTCCTTAATCTTTTTTCTTTTTTTTAAGATAATATGGAAGAATATGATATAGCTATTGTTGGCGGAGGACCTGCCGGAATAATGGCTGCAATTGCTGCAAGTCAAAGTTCCTCCAGTGTAATACTGCTTGAAAAGAACTCCTCACTGGGTCGCAAATTATTGTTGACAGGTGGAGGAAGATGCAATATCACAAACCTCAAGCCAATAAAAAAGCTATTGAATTTCTATCCTCAAAAAAACTTTTTAAAACACTCTTTTTTTACATTTACAAATGAAATGCTGCTGTCACTTTTTCAGGATAAGGGATTGGATTTCATTGAAGAGGATGACAATAGAATTTTTCCTGAAACTGAAAAGGCAAGTGATATCTTAGAAGTTTTAACTGATTATTTGGATGATGTTATTATAAGTTATAACTTTGAAGTTAAAACAATAACAGATGATTTTGTTATAAATGATAAGTTAAAAGCCAAAAAGATAATAATCGCAACCGGAGGCGTTACCTATCCTCAAACCGGATGCAGTCCTAAAAACTATGCCTTAACTTCTCAGCCAGTAACAGACATTAAATATGGTTTGAGTCCATTGATTACCAAAAAAGATTTGTCTGACATTGCTGGTGTGACTCTTTATGATGTTGTTATAAGTTATAAGAAATCAAAGGTAAATGGCAACGTTCTTTTTTCGCATGTCGGATTGACTGGTCCTGGAATTATTAACCTGAGCAATGAGATATCAGAAGGTATAAGTTATAACTTATTAGAGGATAATCCTGATGTTGATGTTGATATAGCTATTGACCTTTGTCCTGATTTTTCTCGTGAAGATCTTTTAGAGAAATTCAACAGCGATTTTCAATCTAAAGGAAAAACTATGATTAAAAATTACCTCAAAATGTATCTGACTAACAGTTTTATAGATTTCTTTTTGGATGAGATTAATCTTGACGGTGAAACTCAGCTCTCACGCATCAACAAAAAGAGCAAAAATCGTTTAATTGAAAATCTCAAAAGATTTACATTTGAAATAACCGGTTTTAATGGGAAACTTTCAAAAGTTACTGTTGGTGGTGTTGATTTAGCCAATATAAATCCCAAAACTATGGAATCCACATTAACACCTAACCTGTATTTTGCTGGTGAAGTTATGGATTTGCATGGTCCTACCGGAGGATATAACTTAAAAATTGCATTTTCAACTGGTTATCTTGCAGGGTTGTCAGCAAGTGAAAAGTAATTTTTCGGTTCGCATTTTTTTAAAATGTTAAATTAATCAAAATATTTAACATATATTATTAAAAATATCACAAACTATATACTCTCTTCTACAGTTTACTATATTAATTTTAAAACAATTTATACTTTTCCAAAATCACTAATGCTTATTATTATATTTATATAAATAATATAATAGATAAGATAATAAATTATATAATATATCAAATTAGATTTTGGAATGGTTAATATGGGAATTACTTCTTTTATTAAAACTAGATTATTGAATAATCGTGTAGAACAGTATAACACTAAACGTAGCTATTGGGGTGAGGATGAAAGACAGCCTCGTACTGACGGAATAAATACAGGTCTTGATCTTGTTGATGCACTTCCACCAGTAATCAATAAGACAATAGCTAATGCACGTTATGCTGTTAAGCTTGATGGTTATACTGCAGGTGTTTTGAAAAACAGAATTGATAAAGCTAATGTTAATATTGTTCTTGTGGATAAGGAAAATAAATTATCTGCTGAACAGAAACTAACTTTAATCTTATGGGCAAGAAAGATTGACATATCTCAGGTTGCTAAAAACATCCTTCAGGGAGGAATGGTTGACGGAGAAGGATTAATCAAACCAGTACAACGCTGGGATAAAAGTATTGGCAAATATATTAAACCAATCTTTTTAGAAATAGGTGCTCACGGTTACGGCCTTAAAAAAGAATTCAACGATGACAATGAAGTTCAACTATACTTACATGAGATGCCAAAAGATATTGTAAACGGATCTCCTGAAGAGTTCAACAATTATGTTAGTGTGGAAGAAGGAACCTTAACGGTAAAGTACGAACCGGATGAGGTCATTAACTTCATGTACAATGAAATATATTGCGAAGCTCAAAGCATTATCTTGAATTGTCTTGATGATATATACCACAAGTGCAATCTTGAAAGAAATCAGGTAGAGAGAATTAATAAAGATAATATCATTGAAGTAAAACCATCACTTGACTCTAACGGCCAGCCTATTGTTACTGAACTTTCATCTACTGCAAAAGAAAATCTTTATGCAGATTACGGAACCACTGCAAACTCAAACGTAGCTATTGTACCTCCAGGAATTGAAAGTAAAATACTTGGGGGTAACAACTACCAGTCAGACTATACTCGGCAGACTGAAATCTTTAGGAATAATATTTTAAGAACTTTTGTTACTCCTCAGTCCCAGGCAGGTAATGAGAAATCAAACCAAAACGTTGCTGAATACATTAACGATTCAGCCATTACCGGTTTTATTGTTAATGTAGCCAATGACCAGAAGTGGGTGTTAAAGTATTGTAATCAATTATTGAATATGCAGTTGGAGTTAATGGGCATCAGTGAAACTTTGGATGTTTACTTCAGCTATTCAAGAGATGATGTTTTAAGATACATCATGGAATTGTCTTCTGAGGGTGATGAGATTTATAAAAACTATCTCAGTAACTTTGAAGAGGAACAGCCAGTTGGTGAAAGGATTATTAGTGATAGCGGTGTCGAAGTATAATAAAAGTTTATATAAAATAAATAATAAAATATATAATAATTAATATAATAAAAAGTGATAATGATGAGACATGAACTTTTTGAAGTCGGATCATATGACTACTCCGACCTGGACGTGAGACTTGACAAACCGGTGAACTGGACTGAAGATGATCTAAAACTAATAGCTGAAAACTACCGTGGAGGAATTCCACTTACTTCCGAACATGACAATATCTATGTTGGTATTGGAAACAATATTGAATACGAAGAAGGTAAGCTATTCATTGAAATTCCGGATGAACTGGACATGGAAGGAAAAGGCCTATCTCCTAAAGTTGATGTCTTGTTAAAGGATAAAGGAGATTCATTTGGAATTGATACTATGAGTTTAATAGACGTAGGAGTTACTAAACACCCAAGAAAGATTAGACTGTTGAATTCTGAAATAACTGGCGAAACTGGTGCAGCTGGAAATCCGGAACCTGCACCTCAACCTCAACCACAGCCACAACCTGCACCTTCAAAAGAAACTAATGTAGCTACTTCATTATTGCTAGAGAAATTGCAAGGTAAGGATGCAGAGATTGGAAAGCTTCAGGATGAAATAAACAATCTTAAAGAAGAATCCAAAAAATACGATGAAATTAAAAAAGCTATTGAAGAAAATAAGGAATTCATTGACAGTAAAGATGATATCCTAAAAGAATTGTCTGAACTTAGAAAAGCTGAAAATGAAAGAAAAATAAAAGAATACGAAGCTAAATACAATTTCAACTATAATGAGAATGCTCAGGATAAGGAAATAATAGATAAGCTATTGACTGGTGATGTTGATATGGAACTTATGGAAAAGCTTGCTGAGAGAAGAATTAAAATTGAAGCTGCAAGTGACGGTTCAGCACCTGGAGGGAGAAATCCTGAAAACTCTGGTGAAGCAGGAGATACCGGATCAACTGGAGGTAGTGAAGATGAGAATGCTCCTTCATTTACTACTCGTGAGGAATATAATAAGATTCTAAAGGATATGGGATTCAACCGAACTAGAATCTAGCTATGAAGGTGTTTTTTAGTTGCTTTATACACTGGAGCTACGATTTTCATTTAGTCGCTCGTTATTTATTTGAACAGGAGAAGTGTCTTATCTCTTCTCACTTCTCCTAAAAAATAATGTTTACAAAACTTAACCCCGAACCGACCGATAAATGGTCGGTTCTTAAATTTGACAAAATTCATCTATGCCAAAACCATGAACTCGGAACAGGGGGACAAGCCCCTGTTCCTCGAATCTGACCTTGCCAGTATGGTGGGGTTCTATAGTATTGCCTTTCGCTTACGCTCAAGGCGTCCAGTCCTCGCTTTGCTCGGACTGCACTTCAGCCATTGGGAAGTAATGTAAAGTCATTCATATCTTCATTGGATATACGGAACCGACCGGCAAGGGCCGGTTCCTTACTATAGTACTGCTCGCCAATTCTATTCACCAGGCCTACACACACGCCTCCCGCTGGTCGGCGTGGTTCCGGCCTGGCGAATTGGCTCGCTTATAACATGGCAAAGATTAGTGTCAATTCAAAATATCATTGTTTGGCTTTTATTTTGAATGTAATTAAAGATTATAAAAATATTAATAATAATTTAAACATACATTATAATAACTTGAATTAGTAATTATGGAACTGGGATATTATGGGATTGTTTGGAAGAAATAAACCAAAAACTGAAGAAGAACAAAGAGAGTCAGAAATTAATAAATTACTTGACACTATTTGTGGGAAAAGGTTAAGTACAAGCCCTATTTTTTCGTATATTGTATTTCCCTATGCAAATATTGGAGAAAGTGGATATTGTGGCACTCCATTTGATACTGTAAAAAATATTCTGAAAAAAGAATTGATTAATTATAAATTAACTGAAGATAACATTGAAAATAGAATAATTGAACTGATTCAATTAGATTATGAACAACTACGAAGAATATCCAATGATGGTTTTGATACTAGTGTTTTTCATACACAAGAAGATATAATAAATAATTTTAATGATTATAATTATGATAAATTTTTAGAAAACCAGAATAAAATAAAAGAATCCCAATTAAAATTTAAAGAATTTCAAAATAATAAAAAAAATACCAATATCTCTAAAAATGATTTTAATCAAGAAATCAGAAGAGTTGTTGATGGATTTTATTTTAAATATAAAATGGCATATCTGAATTTTGATGAAGATAACAAAGACAAAATAAAAAAAATTTTAGAATTAGAATGTCATAATGATCAATTATTGGTTGAGAATATTGAAGATCGGGCTCACGAACTATTAACTGCTAATAATAATTTAGATGAAATGAAAGAAAATTTGTTAAAACAAAATGATGGTTCTTTTATTTCAAACGATTCAGAAGATTATGATTTTTCATGTAGTATTGATGAAATAAGAACTAAATGGTCTGGAGAAAAAATTACTGATAGAAGAAAATGTCATGTTCGAGTTTTAGAAGATAAATTAATAATTCAAAAAACTGGTGTTGTCATTAAAAGTGATTTAGGTAATCGAATAATCTATTTTTCTGATATAAGTAGTATTGATTTTGATAAAGCAGGATTATTGCATGTAACAAGTTCTATAACTATTATATTAAGGGGTGGAGAGCCTGTAACATTAATATATGCTGATGAACCACAATTCAATTTACTTAATGGGAAATGGAGAAATTACAAAGAAAATCAGAATAAAATTCAAAACCCAAATATGTCTCAAAATATTCAAGAAGAAACTAATGCTCAAAATATAGAAACTTCTATGAGTAATGCTGATGAACTGTTAAAATATGCTGAATTATATGAAAAGGGGCTTTTAACAGAAGAGGAGTTCAATTCATTGAAACAAAAATTAATTGGTACTCAAGTTAGGTCATCTAATAAATATTGTGGAAATTGTGGAGCAGAAGTTTCACAGGATTCCAAATTTTGTACTGAATGTGGTACACAAATTAAATAATTGAATAAAAAAAGAAAAAGAATTTTAAGAAAATTTTATTCTTAAAATATTTTTTTACCATCTATTGTTATGGAAGTTATTTCTCTTGTGTCATGGTCCATTCCAACGTCTTTACCTTTTTGCCATTCAATGGTCATATTGTTGGTGTTTTTAAAACTAAATCCGTATTTTAAATCGGGCGAAGTATTGTCATTACCTGTATCAATAACACCAATACCTTGAGTAGAGTATATATAATATTTTCCACTGTCTTCTGCATCCATTACTGCTTTATCAATGGCATAAAATGCTGGTTCAGATTCCCACATACTAGTTGCATGGTCAGCGTTTAAATAATATGTATTTCCATCAGTTGTACTGATTAAGCAATAATCATATAAATGGCTATAAGCTTCAGATTCCATACCTGTGAATCTCCAATAAAAACTTTCATTGGTATCTGTATCTTGTACATTCAATGTCTCTGCTGCATTAACTGCTGTAACAGTTAATAAAAGTAATAACCCCAATATTATCCATTTTTTAAATCTCATTTTAAACACCTTCTTATAATGTTATATATTCATTTATATATTTTACATTAACTATTTTAACGGGGAGTGTTGATTAAATCAATACTTCTTATTTTCTTTCATTCTGGTGGTGCAGGTTTTACTTTAACGGTAGGTATTGGAGATGCTGATTCTCTTTGAACACTTGCATATATATCAAAGTGTGTATGGGTTTCACTTTAGAAATTGCAATCGTTAATGTTAAAGTTAAAACGGAACTGGTACAGCTATTGTTATTGTTAACGTTAAAGTTAATTAAATCAAAAGTAAATCTCCATCTTTGATATTCTTAATAGCTTTTCACTTTAACGGAGGGGTTTGTTAATGTTAAAGTTAATTCCAACCTGTGCATATATATCAAAGCCATTTCAAAATCAAATTCCAAATTCCAAAATGTTAATGTTAAAGTAAATTATTACTTTTTTTATTATATTATTTATATAAAAAAGATAATAAAATATTAATCATGACATTAGTTAAAGAATTGCAGATTAATATCACAATGAGTAATTACAACCAAAGGAGCGGTAGCTATTCATCCAACTATGATTATATATATTTGGATTCACTAGCCAGCAGTTCCTATGCCAGTTTATTCAGAAGTGATTTGAAAAACCTGAAGATCAAAACTGTTGATGGAACATCCTGTCAGCTACTTTATCTTCCAGGTTATGGATCTCAAAGTGCAGCTATACTTGCAAGAATTCCAGTCAGTAAAATTTCCGAAACTACAAAGCTGATCCTTGAAGTTTATGATACTTCCACAACATTCACAAGCACTTTAACAACAGGTAATGATGTGCTGATGTTTGATGCAAACTCTGATACATACTCAAACTTTTTCATGAACTACTCAGGTTTAAGCATCAACAATGACTCAACAGATAACGGAAGATATCTCCGCGCAAGATTCGTTCCAAACATCTCCGGCAACTCCCCAACATCATTGTTCACTACATTTGCCTCTGGTCAGTCTTTAAGCAACGGCCGTGTTGTTGTGGCCAGATTCAAATACATTAACGGTAACGTTACGGTTAATGATAATGCAACATATTCTGGAACAACCAGTGGAAGTGTCATGATGCAGCTTGATTACAATCTCACCATTGACCAGGTTGATGTCAAATCAACATCGCTGAACTGGAGTGGAAGTGAAAAATCATATTGTATGTTTACAGGTTCAAAAACGTTAGTGCTGGCCAGTTCATGGGATGCATATTCATCAGGAAGTGATGAGGAGGGAGATTACAAACAATACCATTTACATGGCCGTGTCAGTACAGGAACATCCAATTCTTCAGATTATATTGAAGGATTCTCACGCAACAATCCAACAAAAATATATCAGCAGAATTATGCTGAAGTCGAAATTGCTCCAGAATGGTTTGCAACAAGTTCTCTTGATGACTACAACTATGTTGACCTGAAATGGCTATTGATATTCCCGTCACCACTATTTGCAGCTAATGGAATTCCACAAATAACAGTAACGGAAAAAGATAGCAAAACAGGTATCAGATTATATAAAGGAAGTCATGAGTATACCAAAGCTTACAAAGGCTCAACGTTAATGTGGGACGCTGATGACAGTACAATGAGCGATACCGGACTTCACATTCCAGATAAAATTAAAAACCACAATTGGGATTGGGTGTTTTAAATGATTATAGATTATGATTTAGATTCAACAATAGGACATGGACGTGGATATCCAACAGGACTAGAACATTCAGAAAAAATGGACGTTATAGCTTGCCTATTGGATGAGGGCGAAAGGACATATGTTAATGATGAACATACTGCTTGGATTTGTTCTGACCAGTGTTCAGTAGGTGAAATGGTAACCTTGGACAATTCCTCCACAATGGAGCATACCGTAGTCAGAAAAGCCAAACAGGGCGAATTAGCTTTCGGATATCTTTTAGGTAAGGTTCAGGTTAAATCATCAGGACATACTTTAGTTACTGTGGCAGTGCTGGGTGATGTCTTCAGGCTCAAACTCAAAAGACCAGTTCCCGAAGATATATTGCCGAACACCAGAATCTACATTGACAGCGATGGTGAGTGCAATCCTCATGAAGGCCACGACTTAAGACTTCTTTCAATCGTTAACCTAACACAAAACGAAGATACTGAATACATTAGAGTTTACCGCCAGATGTCTGAGGTGGAAATGTATCCTGAATCTCAGAACTGTATTGATCTTGCCGACTGCAGCTTCGAACAGGATGAGATAACTCACGTGGTAAACATGATCGTACCAAATGAATCTAACATTATGGCACAGGCCAACTATGTTAAAGATAAAGACGGCGTTACATATTGTGAACTTCCGGATGTAGCTATTGTCAACAACGTCAGATTCATATGGGAAGACAACAAGCTCTACATGGAATGGGAAGGATGCGACGATGGCGAGAATGTATACTTTATATAAAATAAATAATAAATTATATAATAAAATATATAATAAAAAAGATAATATTATAATGAGGTTGCTAACATGACTATAAGGAAACTTGTCGGAACATTGGAAAACAAAGGACCATACATTGACCAGTCAACAGGCCACTGGTTCTACTGGAACGGAACCAAATACGTTGACAGCGGTTATCCTTATGCCATAAAACCAGTTATTCAATTTAAAATCGAAGACGGAATACTGTACTATTCAATCAGTTGGGAGGCACAATGAAATACATCAGATACTTTGAAACGTTCGAAGAATACGAATCCTGGATAAACATCAAGGAAAATGCTGAAGAAGTTTACAACTCAGAAGAAAAGATTTGTGTTGACGGAGTAATCCTCAGCCACACATACAGGGAGGAAATCTAAAAATGATATATGAATGGATTGAAAGAAACAGAAAGGACATTGACATACTGACCTCATTTCTGGTCACTGTCATTCCTGTCGTAATGTTATATTCTGAAGCTTTAGGAATTACTGAAAATACCATACCATACTGCATTTGCATGATTGTGTTAGGTGTAGCTAGTCATTATGCAAGCCGTGTAAGAGGCGAAGGTGATGTTGAATACGCAAAAAAACAAGCTAAAAGAGTATTGGGATACCCTGAGGAAAAATAAACTCTTATGGAGAATAATATTAAGCTGATAAGTATGAGAGATTTAAAAAAGAAAATTGTTATCTGTAACTTTACCAAAACAATTTCAAGTGCAGTTTTAACAGCGATAGCTATCAACATCATAATGGATAATGCAACAAAGTATGCTTTAATGGAAGGACTTTTACCATTTGCTTTAGCCATCATCATTGTAGCATTAATTGACTTGTATCAGTATAGATGTGAGAAATCAGATAAGGTAACTATTGATGATTTAGAAGAAAGACTCAGAAAGTTGGAGGACAATACCGATGATGAAAGGTAAAATCTTGATTGCAGTTCCAACATTCGAAAATATTAAACCTGAATGCTTTAAGGCAATATTCGATTTAACAAATCCTGCAGGTTACAATCTGTATTTCGATTATGTTAAGGGCTATGACTGTGCACGTGCAAGAAACGAAATAGCAAAGCTATCACTTAACTATAACTTTGACTACGTGCTGATGATAGACTCAGACGTTAAAGTTCCAAAAGATACATTAATTAAGCTATTGGAATGTGAGGCAGATATTGCTCTTGGATGGTACTACAAGAAAAGAACCGTTAATGATCAGACGGTTATTTTCAATTTCGGAAAAGATTACACCGATGAAAACATGATCCATGGGAAAACATTACTGGAAGCTATTGATCCATTTGACATTAAAGGCGGAGGACTGGGAATAGCTCTCGTTAATGTTAATGTCTTCAGGAAGATGGAATATCCGTATTTCAGATATGTAATCTACGATGATGACACTGTACTTTCTGAAGATTTATATTTCTGCACAGAGGCCAGAAAAAATGGGATATATATCAAATGTAATCCTAATGTTAAAGGAAACCACATATATGAGGTGAGTATTTAATGACAGACCAAATCGTTTTACTGGAATCAAGTAAAGAGGTCACTACTTTTTTACTGGATGATGGAGATGTATCATCAAAGGAAGTAATTACCACAACCGGCCAGAACATCGGCTATGAATATACAAACAAGCTTTTCCCTGAAGATACTGTAACCATTTCAGACAAATCCGAAATCGGAAAAGAAATGGTTAAAAAATATGTTGCAGGCTCAGATGAAACACCAATTGGAATAATCGTTAATGACCCTGTTGTAATGACCAACGGACAACGCAAAGCCAGTGTGTTAGTGTTAGGTCAGCTATACAGACTCAAGCTGGCAAGCGGAGTTACTGACATTTCGCCGGCAGATAAAATCAAGCTGGGTGAGAACGGAGCCGTTAAAGACTCCTCAGGTGAATTTCTCGCACTCCATCCTGTGGAAGATTCTGATGAATACAATTACATTAACTGTTTTAAATTAGCAGGTGCAGGGGGTTCAGGTTCAAAAGGAGATACTGGAGATACTGGAGATACTGGACCTGCAGGACCTAAAGGCGATACTGGAGATACAGGTGCAGACGGTGAAAGCATCGAGGTTTATAAGGATTCTGTACATAGGCAAATAACTTTCACAGGAAGTGAATCAGCTGCCGTTATTGGATTTGATGAAATATCTGGGCCAAAAGGAGATACTGGAGCTAGTGGTGTTAAAGGTGATACTGGTGATACCGGATCTAAAGGAGATAAGGGAGATACTGGTGCCAGTGGTGTTAAAGGTGATACTGGTGATACGGGACCTGCAGGACCAGTTAATCTTGCAAGCTCTTTAGACACTACAGACAATACCAACGCCATTAAGAACGCACCGGTAGCTACAGCTATTGAGAATATACAAACTGCCATCGGAACAATTACATCCACACAAACAGCAAATTTGAATTTATTGGGGAGCTAGATTAAAATGACTTTTACACCGCCAGACCTTTCAGAAGTTCTAACAAAAGAACAGGCAATGAATTCAAGACTGACAACCTGTCAAACCAATTTAAGAAGTATATTGACAAAAGAGGAAATAGGTTACACTCAGGGAGATGGAGTTATTCCATTAATCCGTAAGCTGCCGGTTCCACAATTGGCAAGCCTCGGCGTTAATATGTATAATAAATTTTCAACAGGTGCAAATCTTCCTGCTGTTATCACTGCCAAAGACACTGACGGAAATGAAATGGCAAACGTTAATGTTAATGTATATAGAATAGATGAAGGCTCATATGGTGATGTGGCAGTAACCTCTTTAGGAACAGTAACAACCGGTAATGATGGTACTGCTACTGTTAGTGTTCCTATGCCGAATGATAAGGGATATTTCACAGTTCAGGCAAGAGCCGGAAACATTATTGGTAAAGATATTGGAGCATATTGCACTACCGCACTAAATGCCGATGACACATCATATTCAACATTTTCAATATTCTATGATACAAGTGCAGGAGGGGATGTGGAAGTAATGGAAGCTGAAAATTGGGGAGAGGGATTTGTTGATGTCGTAACTTCTTCTCATGCAGGATACAGTGGAAATTACTTTGGAATCAAATTCACAGATTTAGGCAGCTTCGATAAAACAACAGTTAAAGACCACAGGTTCATTGCCATATTGTCAGACCGTGGAAATGGAACAAAAACAGATTTCATGGCTTTCGGATTAGCTTTCAATATTGATTCATGGGCTAATTTAGGAATCTGTGCAGGTGCCAAATATTGGTATGGTGACGGAACAGGAAGTGCAGGATACAGACAGGAATATGTCAATATATCATATATGTCTTCACAGGACGACGGATCTCCGGAAAGTGCAGGCAAAAAATTCTATGATACCAATATCGAAAGTGGTTATGCTTATGCAACTGTGGTAGATGAATATGCTGACGACCCGACAGTTCAATATCCCTCCAGCTATACCAGACACGGTGCATGGTCTTTTAATCCGGATAATCTGCCTTCAGGCACAGCTTATCCTGCAATCATATTCAACAAATCAGCCAGCAGTTGTTATAGAAGTTTAAGATTCTACGGTATGGGAGTGATATAATGAGCATAGCCAGTAATGTTATAGATGAAAATACAAGACTTGGAACAGCCAGAACATTAATGAGAGAGAAACTTGCAGCCAACGGAATTTACTATAACAACCAGGACAGTATATTCCAGCTTGTGAGAAGATGGAACCTGAAATATGCTGATGTCAGTTTCAACACTCCTTACTCAAGTGAGATTTATGCAGGAGCAGAAATTAGAGTGGGAGCAACAGTAACCGACTCATCAACTGACGATCCAATTTCAGGAATGCCAGTAACTGTAATTTCAGGAGGCCAAACCTATACTATACTAACAGACAGTAACGGTGAAGCCTCAGTAACATTGACAGTTGGCGAAGTAGGTTCAACATTTTCAGGCATAGTATATGCAGGAAAAAGAAGTGATGATTGGAGCTATGAAGTTCCGGCATTTGCAGAATTTTCAGATTACGCCGATTACGGAGATACAGGATTATATGATATAGTAAAATATCCATCAGACATTACACATTCATTTGAAATTGTAGAAGTAAGTTATACTGGAAATTATGACTTATCAAAACAGACAACAGCCGCAAGCGTGGTAATGGCAATACCAAAAGTATATTCAAACGGTATTGGCGGGACAAACGGAATTCATATCGAGCTGGCCTTGCGCCAGAAAAAGGACAGCAACCAGGGATGGGGAGATGCAATAGCTTTAGTCAATTCAAAATCATTAAGCCATTACAGAGATACAAAAATTCTGGAACTGGGTGCTTATCCCGCTAAGAAAGGACTTAAATATTCCACATCCGACCATGTAGTAAGGGATGTTAATGTTTCATCCGGACAATTGACTTTAGACTCACAGCTGTATTATTTTGATTTGTATTATGATAACGGATATGTTAAAGCTACAATAAGACATGGAACTACAAATGATTTCACATATGAGGCAGATATCTCAGATAAGATAACATTTGATACATTCTATCCGGCAGTAATGATTTACGATGCAGGAGGACACATTCAGTGGGAAAGCATGGACGTA
Source organism: Methanobrevibacter sp. (assembly GCF_015062935.1). Lineage (NCBI taxonomy): Archaea > Methanobacteriati > Methanobacteriota > Methanobacteria > Methanobacteriales > Methanobacteriaceae > Methanobrevibacter > Methanobrevibacter sp. The sequence continues at coordinate 43,343 of NZ_SUTM01000016.1, forward strand.
GAGCCATGGACACATGAGGAGGAATAAAAGAATGGCAGAAACAGAATGGATAGAAATCGGAAGAGTAACAGGAGATACCGGACCTAAAGGAGATACTGGAGTTGGAACAACAATCAAGGGAAGCTATACCTCATTGGAGGAACTGATTCAGGAACATCCAACAGGTAGTGATACAGATGCGTATTTAGTGGACGGTAACTTTTATTTCTGGAACGGCAGTCAATGGGAAAACGCAGGAAGCATAAAAGGTGAAACCGGACCTGCAGGGCCTAAAGGGGATACAGGTGATAAAGGTGATAAGGGAGATACTGGTGCGACAGGTAGTAAAGGAGACAAAGGCGATACTGGAGCAACTGGTGAAAAAGGACAACAAGGACCTAAAGGAGATACTGGAGATACAGGAGCTACTGGTGATACTGGACCGGCCGGGGCAAAGGGGGACACTGGAGCTACTGGTACTGGCATTACTATTAAAGGTTCATATGATACTTATGAAGAATTAGTGCATGATTATCCGACAGGTAATGTTGGTGACTGCTATCTTGTAAACGGATCTCTTTATGTCTGGAACACAAATGCCTGGGAAAACGTTGGAAGCATAAAAGGTGAAAAGGGCGATACTGGTTCACAGGGCGTTAAAGGTGACACTGGTGATACCGGACCTCAAGGAGTTAAGGGAGATACCGGAGCTACTGGTGCAACGGGTCAGGGCAGTGATGAGGAAGCTGGATGGAAACTTCCAGTCGATGAAATATTAACTACAACAACATTACCGACAGGTGTTAGTAAAGGTTATCGTGTAGCTATTGTAACCAGTTCTGTTATGGCCATTAAAGAGTATAATGGAAGTTCCTGGGATACGGAATCTCTTGATGCATATAGTGTAATACCTTTAAAGCATTCCGGAGGTATACAGATGTATCTTGCAAAATCAACAGGTCCGGTCTATATGGGTGTTGAATATGGGGTCTTTGGCAAGTTTAGATTTATGACACAAGCAGCATATGATGCATTAAGTAGCTATGATAGTGATACAATTTATTTTGTAAGAAGTTTGTAATTGAAAAAGATAAAATAAAAATAAGATTTAAATGACATTAGGGAATGAAATTATAATATCAATTATTTGAGAATATTGATGTATAATCAAGCATTAAATGAATTATTTGGATATTTTTGTTATTGTAATTTCGTAATGCTGTTAATTTATAAACCTGTTCATAATCTTCATGTGGAGTGTTGTTAAGGGAAGATAAATCATTTTCGTTTAATTTTTCATTAATTTTTAATATGATATCTTCCATGCTCCAGTTATTCTTGTATTCTTCGATAAAACATATCATGCCTGCAAAATTAGCCTTACTTGAATATTTACCCTCTAAAAATTCTAAAATACCATTTTCATAATAATTCTTATTAATGTCTAAATCATCACCAAATCGTTTACATTCAATGGTGTGGTAATATTTGTTAACAATTTTAATATCTCGTAAATTGCGATATTGAATTTTAATATCTAATAAACCTCTTTCCTTAACATTTTCTCTTCTTTCTTGAGGTTCACTATTTATTATTAAATTATTAAACCCATAATCCTCTTGAAGGGCAGTCATTGTGTCTACAAAATCATCTCTGTATTCATTTTCTCGTTTTCTAATCATTTCTGATTTGAAATAGGTTTTAGTATTTAAAATTTTAAAATAAGTATGGATTGCTAAATTAATAAGTTTATTAAAATATTCTTCACTATCAAAATTATCAAAGCGTTCAAAATATTTAAAATTGGAAGGATCTAACATTATTCATCCTCCACGCCCATTAATGAGTTTGTAAATTCTATCAAATCTCTTCTAGCAATAGCTCTGTGCCAATTTTTAAATTCATTGGATTTAATTACATAAAAAGAAGTTTCTTCAAAACCTTTAATGTCTTTTTGAACGAATAAGTTTTGTTTATCTTCAATACTTATGTCCCCAAAGAAATTTAATATTTCAGGTTTGTCTTTGTATTCAATTAAATGTTTTGGAGGTTCTTCGCTTATAATAAATCTAATTCCAATAAATTGGTCTGATTTATAGCATTCAGCATGGAAATATTCATTATTCTCTTCTTTGAAATAATTTTTGAAATATTTAACAAAAACCATGATATAATCTTCTAAAATTTCATTTGAAACATTATGGTATACATTTTCTTTTTTACGCATTGGTAATGTAACATCAGTGAAATAATTAACTAAATCTTTTTCTAGTTCATTAAAGGATAATAAATCGAAAATTAATTCATCGATTTCATGTTGAATAATCTCTAAATATTCTGGATTATTACAATTTAGCATTTTATCAACATATTCAACTAAAGTATCATTAATAACTAATGGTATTTCTTCAATTTCTTTTAATAACATTATTTCTCTTTCAATACCTATTGTTGAAAAAGTTAAAAGAGATAAATATGAAAATAATTTTGAATTTAAAAATCCAAGTATTGACTTTAATAATTTTTCATCAGCATTTTTTCCATAAATTGAAATTACACTATTGGTAAACACCCATTGTTTTTCAGAGTATGTAGCAACACACTCTAAATTCTGTGTAAGTATCTGTTTAAATAAAACATAAGGTGGTGTAAATACTTCTTCTTTTCTAGGACGTTCGACTTTTTCTATACTCCATTTCTCAACATGACTTTCATCAATATGATATCTCTGAAGCATTTGATGGGTTACATCCAAAAAGTCGTATTCAAAATATTTAGTCGCATCTTTAGTTTTATTACCAACCATAATTCCAAATGAACTATTTAAATCATATTTGTTAATATAATAACCTATATTCTTTTTAGAGTGTAATCTATTAATTAATTGAAAATCTAAAGTATTTCCATAAACTAAAACTTTCCAAACCCAATCATGATTGTATAAATCTTTTTGCGATATATATTTAATATCTGATTTTTGTATTACAACTGATGATAATAAATAAAATAACTTATTTGGTTTAAGGGAAATATGTTTTATGTTTCCACAATTTACCATATTGGAATTATAGAATAATATTGATCCCGGACCAATTGCATTGTTAAATATTTCTCTTCTTAGGGATGAAAACTCCAATACTTCAGTTAAATTAAAATTTTTTAAGAAGTATTTTCTAAATGGTAAATCATTAAAGTTATATAAAATTTTACTTGTAACAATTAATGCAACATTAGTTGTTTCATTCATAAAATCATTAACTCTAAGTAAAAATGATTTGGCTATCTGTTTATTGGAATTAGGTAAATTTTTTTCTTTACAATATTCACTATGGGTTTTTTGTTGTTTTGATCCCCATGGAGGATTACCTACAATTAAATCAAAACCCTCTAAAGTGTTAAATAAACCCTTTAAATTGAAGAAGTCATCATTAAAAAAGTTTTTATTTATTAATTCTGGCATCTTAAAATGTTTAATTTCTTCAACATTCAAATAATCAAATAATGTTAACTGGATTGAAAGGAGAGTCATTTGAATTGCATCATTATCAATATCAATTCCATAGATATTTGATGTTAAAATATCTTTTAATTCGTTAGGAGTTAGTTTAGATTTTAATTCTATATTTTTATCAATTATTCTTCTCAATGATTCAACTAAAAATACTCCAGAACCGCATGAGGGGTCTAAAATTTTACAACTAGTATTATTTTTTAATTTTTTATCTAATGTATTATTTAGTATATAATCTACTAAGAATAATGGTGTATATATGGCTTTTTGATCCTTTTTAGAATTATTATCCTGGAGAAATGCTTCATAGATATTGCTTATTAACTCAATAGGAATTATTTCAAAATCATATGGGCAATCAAGAACAGTTTGCTCAGGATTTTTCATGTCAAAACCACTGAATAATTTATGTAAATTTTTTAAATGTTTATCTGTGATTTTATTTTTTTGATTTTCAGTTAATTTAAACAAATCTGGATTAAATTTTTCTTCAAGAGTGTTGAAAAACTTAAATAAACATTCTTTTTTTAGGATAACATTATTAAAGTTACAACCATAATTATTAATAAAAAATTCATCTTTACAAATGCCTCTGTCAATGAGATATTTTGAAAAGATTAATTTCCCAATTAAACTATGTATGATTTCTAAATCTAATTTGTCTTTCTTTAATAATTTGATTGTTATTTTAATATTTTCCAATAAGTAATTTTGAACTCTTTTTGAATTATTAAATGAATTGTGGTATTTATCAAAAAAAGTTCCATTAGCTAAGTTGTAAATATTAAAAATTTCTAAATCATCATCTTTTGAAAATTTACCTAAAAATGAATCCTCATCATCGAAAATATTGGAATTGTAAACTTGAATTTCCTCTGGAAGGATAATAAATATTATTGGAACATCATTGAGATTCCAAATTCCTTTACGAAACTTTTTAATATCATCCGTAGAAAAGGTATCGTCGTATTCTTTGAAGATAATTAATGGATTTTCATCTAAGATATAGATTGCATCATAGTCAATATATCTTAAAGAATTTTTGATACGTGAATTTATTTTTAAATCATCTCCTTTTAAAAATAATCCATTATCTTTATTTAATTCAAGTTTATCCAACAAGTTTCTCAGAGAATCTTCCATGATTATAATTTAATTAATGAAGTATTTAAATATTTTCTTTATTTGTAATATTAATCAATTAAATTACTTAATTTGGTGAGTACAATATTATATGTTGAGATAAATATTATTAAACGATTACAATATTGTTTTCATAATATAAATTATGTTTTTTTATTAATATGATATATAACTAGATGGTGGAGTATCATATCTAGAAAAATAAAAAAAGATTAATCTAAATGATTAATCTCTAACTCAAAATCTTCATTTAATTTTTCAAGCTCATTAATAACTTGTTTTTCTAAATTCTTCAAATCATCATCTAATAAGCTATATAGTTTAACAGTTATTGAAATAAATCCTCTGGAACTATCAGTGGAATTTTTGATAGTAATTTTTTCGTACTCTCTATTTGCACCAATGAATTCATAATTTTTTGGAAGATTTTTGATTATATGGATTTTATGTAGTATTTTTTCATTAAATACATTTGTTGATGTAAAATGAATTATTATTTCTTCTCTACATTCAAAATAAACAGATTCTATAAGTTCATTAGTATCAAAATCCTTTAATTTATAATTAACATTTAATTCATCAAGATCTCTACTAAAGTTAGATAACATTTCATCAAGTTTATCTTGGCTATCTGCTTCAAATTTAAATCCAATTATATCAAAAATACAATCTTCTATCTTTAACTCATATTTACCAGAGTACCAATCTCCAGTATGCCTAAAATTTATAGTTCCATATTCAGAAATTTTATTTTCAATTGTACCTATTTTTTCTTCGTCATCAATGTTAATGACAAAATTTTTTCTAATTTTATTCATAATACATTTTAATTAGATTTTCATAATTAAAAATTTATGATAGTATATAATCGTTATAAAGAATATATAGGGTATATTATTTGTTTAAACTTTTTTTTAGAAAATTTTCATACTTTATTTCCCATAATATAATATCTATTTTTATTAATCATGATGGACATAATTTAATATATATGTGAGTAAGGTGTTTTTAATGATTGATTTTGAAACCAGTAAAAAACAAATCACAAGTCTTGTTGAAGAGTTTAAGACAAACGAACATATCTATAAAACTGTAGCTTTTGATGAGGAGAATACAAAAATTAATTTCATCAACAAATTCTTTCAAGCTCTAGGTTGGGATGTAACAAATGAAGCAGGTGTTGCACCACAATTCAAGGATGTTGAATTTGAAGATACTGTTATTGTTGGTGGAAAACCTAAAGCTCCTGATTACTGCTTTAGAATTGGTGGGGCAAGAATATTTTTTGTAGAGGCCAAAAAGCCTAGTGTAGATATTGAACATGACAGACGCTATGCATTTCAGCTTAAAAGATATACTTGGAGTGCACATTTGCCTTTAGGATTACTCACAGACTTTGAAGAGCTTGCAATATACGAACCTAAAACAGCACCTAAAAAAACTCACAACACTAGCGTTGACAGAATCAAATATTACCATTACAGTGAATACGTTGACAACTGGGAAGAGATATATAATATCTTCTCTAAAGAAGCTGTACTAACTGGTAAATTTGATCAATATGTTAAAAACATTCATGGTGATAAAAAAGGAACATCTACTGTAGATTCAGAATTCTTAAAGACTATTGAAGAGTGGAGATTGGAACTTGCAAAAAATATTGCGCTCAGAAATAAAGAATTAACAGTGGATGAATTAAACTTTGCAGTTCAACTAATAATCGACCGTATAATATTTTTAAGAATAGCTGAAGACAGAGGAATAGAAAAATATGGTCAGCTAAAGAAATTAACTGAACTAGCAAGATATGAAAAAGATAACTATCCGGTTTATGAAGCTTTCATAGAATTGTGTAGGAAAGCTGATGCTAAATATAATTCTGGATTGTTTCATTTCACAGAAGAAAAAGACATTAGCTTAAGTGCAGATACACTGACTCCCAGTCTAAAAGTTGATGATGGTAAATTAAAAAAGATTATTGACGGATTATACTATCCCGATTGTCCTTATGAATTTAGTATGATTTCAACTGAAATTTTAGGAAATATTTATGAACAGTTCCTTGGAAAAGTAATTAGATTAACTGATGGCCATCAGGCTAAAGTTGAAGATAAACCTGAAGTTAAAAAAGCAGGAGGAGTATTCTATACTCCGCAATACATTGTTAATTACATTGTTGAAAATACTGTCGGTGAACTTCTGAAAGGAAAAACACCAAATAAAGTTTCTGAGTTAAGAATTGTTGATCCGGCATGTGGTTCAGGTAGTTTCTTATTGGGTGCCTATCAAAAGCTATTGGATTGGCATGTAGATTATTATTCTAATCTAGATCAACCTCCAAAAAATGTAATCTACATAGGTAAAGATGGAATTCCTAAATTAACTATTCAGGAAAAGAAAAGAATTTTATTAAACAATATTTATGGTGTGGATATTGATTCTCAAGCTGTTGAAGTAACTAAATTAAGTTTACTTTTAAAAGTACTTGAAGATGAAAACAAAGATGTGTTAGAAGCTCAGCAGAAATTAATACAAGAAAGAGCATTGCCTTATCTTGGAGATAATATCCGTTGTGGAAATAGTTTAATAGGCACTGATATTTTAGAACAACAGGATTTAACTGATGATGAAGTATTTGAACTTAATCCTTTTGATTGGGAAATAGAGTTTTCTGATATATTTGAAACTGGAGGATTTGATGCTGTTATTGGAAATCCACCATATTTCAACATACAAACTCTGGGCGCCAATTCAAATTACTTTAATTATTTGAAAAATAATTATGAGATCTATATGGATAAAAGTGACATATTATTTTATTTCATTTCTAAATCTAGTAAAATTTCAAAAGGTAAAATTGGATTTATCATATCCAATGCATTTCTGTTTTCAGATAAAGCAAAAAAATTAAGAAATTATATCTTAGATGATGTCCCTCTGGTCAAGATTGTTAATTTTGAAAAATATTTAGTATTTAATGCTGGAATTACAACTGCTATAACAATATTTGACAAAACCAAAAAATATTCTTCCACTAAAGCTTTAACTATACCTGAAAAAGATTTAGATAAAAAAGAGTTAATTAATATAATTAATGATGATGAATTATTTTTTAAAGTAAAATTTGATAAAAATAAAATATTTCCATTGATTAATGATAAGATAAAAAAATTCAATTCCAAGATAGATAGTACTCATGAAAAATTAGGTGATATCTGTTTAGTTGGTAAAGGAATGGAAACTGCAGCAGATAAAATTTTTTCATTTAAAGAATATCCGAAACAATTCCCTCCAGAATTTATTAAATTAAGAGTCACTGGAAAAAATTCTGGAAGATATTTTATTAATGAAAATACTGATTTATTGTTATATTATGAATTTATTAATGATTTTAAAGAATTGCCTAATGAAATAAAAGAATATCTTAAATCTAATAGAGCTGCATTAAATAAGCGTGCTACAGTTAAAAATGAAGGAAGGCCTTGGTGGAAATATAGTAGGCCTATGCATAAAGAATTTTATAATAAGCCTAAGCTATTTTGTAGTAGAAGAAATTCAATTAATGAATTTTCATATGATGGTGAATTTAAATATCTGAGTTTCTCAAATATGACTGTTATCTTCGATACAAATGAAAATTTTGATTTAAAATATATTCTAGCATTATTAAACTCAAAATTATTAACATTTAGATATAGATCTTTAGGTAAACAAACTGGAAATGGTATTTATGAATATTTCCCTAATGGAATTTCCAAATTACCAATTCCTGTAATCCCAATTGAAGAACAAAAAGTATTTGTTGATTTGGCGGATAAAATGATTGAATTAAACAAAAAATTATCTGCTTGTAAAACTCCTAAAGAAAAAAGAATATTGGAAACACAATTAAATAAAACTGATGAAATAATAGACAAATTAGTTTATGAGTTATATGAATTATCAGATGATGAAATTAATATTGTTGAAGAAACTGTAAGTGAATCTTAATTTTTACTTTCAATATTATATAATATAATAACAAATATTATATTGAAGACAATTAATTTCACTCCTATATTTGTTTTCAAAATAGAAGTAAGTCATCTTTATTTTAAGGACATTCCATTACAACTCTATTTTGGCTTATTTCTATTCTATCCCTTATTTTGGATTATTAATCGTTAATGTCAATCTTTGCTAAATTTTAAAAAAAGTAGCTATAATATATAAATATTTATATATTAAAAATAATAAATTATATAATAAATTAAGTGGAGGACATTTATGGCAGATTCAATTATATTACTTGAAGAAAGAAAAGAAGTCACAACCTTCCTTCTGGATGAAGGTACAATCACCGCAACCACAGTCACAACCCCTACAGGTGAAACTCCAGGTTACGAATATGCAGGAACAAAAATAAAAGTCGATGATGCTGTTACTTTATCAGCCAACTCAGACATCGGAAAACCAACAGTCAAGAAATTCACCGGAGCGGAAGGAGAAATCATTTTAGGCATTGCAGTTAACGATCCAGTTACAATGACCGGCGGTAAAAGAAAAACAGCTATTCTCGTATTGGGTCATTTGTTCAGATTAAAATTAGCTAGTGGAATATCAAACATTGCTGTTAACAACAGAATAGCTTTAACAAGCACCGGAGCCATCAAATCAGACGAAGGAGAATATATTGCAATGCATCCGGTAACCAGCTCAGACGATTACAAATACATCGAAGTGTTCAGACCATACGACATCGGAACCACAGGTTCAACTTAAGGTGATAATCAATGATTACAAAAGGAAATGATACCAAAGTTCAAAACGAGGTAATAGCTCAAACCATTACTGATGAAACTGCAAAAAGATTAAAGTTAGCCAGATTGTTTCCTAAACAAGAAATCAAAGAGAACTCCGATTACTACACATATTTCAGACAGAACATCAATCTCGATGAAGCTATCAAAAAAGGTTTGCTTGGAGAAGCTAAAGACATTGCTCCTGGTGCCTCTTTACAGGAATTGAACATCAGAAAACCGGTAACCGACACCATCAGCATTGATACTGTTGGTGGAGTACTCAACGTCAATAAGGATGTTTTTGACTCAGATATCGTTTCATTTGAAGATTTATTAGGTGATGTAGCTACCGTTATTGCTAACCGCATTGAATACAACATCTACGATACTTTGATAAGCTCACCGAACGTTCCGCAATATAACACAACCCAAACCGATGATACCATGGATGCCTTCGGTAACTTTGTCATCAAAGCGCAGGAAGCATTCAAAGGCAATGCCGGAGCCGGAGCAGACTTGACAATAATGACAGAGTCTTACAAAACATTATCATACGTTAAACAGTTGGCTTACTCATCTAACAAGTTAGTTCAACCTGTAGAGGACATTAAGGAATACTACGGTATTGATAACATTGACTTGTTAGGAACTACACAAGCTGACGGCGGATCATTAATAGGTGAAAAACAGTACATCGGTTTCGATTTAAGAAACGCTCCATTAACCGTCCTATACTCCAAAAGTTCCGGAACTACCGTTGCACCTATTACATCAGATGAAAACATTGCAGATTTCTATCCTATCATTGAAATCATGCGTAAAGACATTTACGATGAGTTACCGCAATATACAAAATTGTTCATACAAAGTAAAGTCGGAATATTGTTAAATAAACCGGGACTTGCCCTGAAAGGTACTTGCAGGCCATAAGGAGGATTGTTAATGTTAACCAAAGGAAATGATGCGAAAGTACAAAATGAAGTGATGGCACAGATTGTGGCCGATACTTCTGCAAAGTGGATGAAATTCACAAGATTATTGCCAAAGCAGGAAATTGAAGAGAACTCACAGTATTACACTTACATGTCTCAAAGGGTCAATATCGAGGAAGCCATTCAGTCAGGCGTTCTTGGTGAGGCAAAAGATATTGCTCCTGGCGCAACACTTCAGGAATTAAACGTCAGAAAACCAATCAGCGAAACCATCTCTATTGACACTATAGGCGGAGTCCTAAACGTTTCCGCTCAAATGCTTGATTCCAATTTAATCTCCGTTAATGACATGCTGCAGGATGTAGGAATCCTCATCGGCAGAAGCATTGAAAAGGCAGCTATTGACATGATAATGAATTCATCCAAAGTAGCTACCTACAACTTTGAAAGTGGTGATGATACTGGAATGACCATCTTAAAAGCTCAGGAAAAGTTCAAGGAATCCGCAGGAAGCTATGCTAACTTAAACAGTATGGCCGTAAGCTACAAGTCACTCACAACCCTGAAATCAGATATCTTTTCAAGCAACAGACAGGTCGAACCGGTAGAACTTATCAAAAGCTATTACGGTGTTGACAACATCGATATTTTAGGAACAGCAGTATGCGATGGCGGTTCCGAGATGGGTGACAAGACCTATGTCGGCATGGACTACATCAACCCAGGAATGAAATTATTATACTCCAGAACTACCGGAACTACCGTTGCTCCGTTAGGACCTGACGGTGAGATGTATGATTTTTATCCGTTAATCGAATTCATGAGAAAGGACATCAGGGATGAGTTGCCAATGTATACCAAACTCTTCATCCTGTCAAGCGTTGGAGTATTAATGAATGCACCTAACAGGATAATCAAAGGTAATTTCAGAGCATAAAAGCCATATTTTATCTCCGAAATTAGTGAAGTTTCAATAGCTTCACTAATTTCTTCTGCTCATATTTTTTATATTGAATAATCGCCATATTATATAATAGAGGCTATAAAAATGAAATTGATTCTAGATAGTGAAAATTCACATCCGACAACAATAACAGTCAAAGGAAAGGAAATAACATTGCTGTTGATTGAATCCAGTATACTGATTGATTCATCCCAGATAGCCAAGATTTTTGACAAAAAGGAAAAGACAGTAGCAGGTAAAGTCCAGAAATCCAAACTGGAGAAATATGAAACAGAAAACGTCAAGCTACTCAAGAATTACGGACTGATGCATCTGGATGCAGTCAAACCAAGACCATTCTATGACTTAAGGCAGATGCTGGAAGGACCAGCCTATTACTATTTCAAAAAGGAAGATGAAACTGGTTTGATTGATGTTATTGTCAGAGTAGCTATTGGAAAGCACCGTGAGTGGATTCATAACAGAAACATCAAACATTAACGGCCACTATTGCCTGCTGAAAACTTATTTTTTAAAATGCTTTGATATATATCGGGGTTTAAAAACCAGTCCTGTATCCACAACCCTCAACGTTAATGTCAAAGTGAGTCTATTATATTAAATCTAAAAAGTAGTTATTGATTTTTATCGACACAATCTTTTTGGAAAACATGAGTTATTCCAATACTTTAGCAACACATTATTTTATTATCTAAAATATATAAAAAATATAATAAATAGGATAATACAAATTATAATATATGATAGAAGATAATATTAGCTGGACAAGTTTTTGCCAGGCCATGAATTCAATTGCGTACTGGCTGGTTCAGAATAAAAAGAAGTATAAGAAGCGTGACTACTACCAGATACTAACATTGAAAGGTAGCTGTGCAGATGTAGAAAAGAAAGCAAAGAAATTAGGTTCAGACAAGCTGGTTGCAATGTATACAATGGCAGCAATCAAAGACAATACATCATTGGATTTCATTCCCAATTATGTGATGTTAAAGAACGGAACTAAAATAGATAAGGCAGAATATGTGGACATGGCCATAAGAGTGGAGGCATACATCAGGGCAAACGGAAGGCTTCCAGCTATTGTCTACAGGAAATCAACACTGCCGGACTATAAGGATTCCACAATGAAGCTGTTTGTGAAAACATTCAACTTCAAGGGAAACACCATCGATGAGGCTTTAGCTATTATCTCCAAGGTAAAGTTATACCTGAAATATTTCGATTCACAAAAGACTGACAAGAAAACAATAACAGACGCTAAAGCCGGCAAGGGTTCCAACTGCGTGGACTGGGGACAAGTATATTACCGCATAGCAAAATCATTAGGCTATGATGTACAGTTTGTCCATGTTAAATGTCGTGTAAGTGGAACAGGCCATATCAGATTAAGGCTGAGACATTCCAAACATACATCCGGAAACTGGATCAACCGTGACCCTGCAGCAGTAGCAGATACAACTTCAGGAAATGTTAGATCCATCTGGTGTGAAGATGGAAACATTATAGCATATGATCCATCCTGGATATTCACAGATTTATATAGCAGTTAACGTTAATGTTAACTCTTTTTCTTTTTTAATAGTCATGTATGATTTTATAACAATTACAAATCTTCTTTTTTATTGTAAACTTTTGATAGGTTTTGTCGATATTGACTTACTTTTGCCGCATTTATTGGTTTATAAATTTCAATAGCTTGTTCACAAACTCGTTGGGCATCATCATATTTCTCTGAATCAAAGTATATTTTAAACAGTTTAGAATAGGAATTATTACTGATTGTCATTTCATTTAGATTTATTTCATATAATTTAATAGCTTCATCTTGTTTTCCTTGTTTTAATAAGTTATCTGCTTCTTTATCACGTTGTTTATGTTCTTCATTTGCAGAAGGCAATCTTTGAGATTTTGTTTCCTTTTTAATTTTTTTTGCTTTTTCTAAATCTCGTTTAAGACTATTAACATGAGATTTATTAGGTATCTTCCTACAGTTTTTAATTCCGTGCTTCAATACTCTGATACTATTGTCAATTTCATTTCTATCTTGATATATTGAGGATAGATGGTAATATGTGAATGGTGTGTCCGTATGAATAAGAATATTTGATTCTAAAACTTCAATTGCTTCATCAATTTTTCCTTCTTTTTCTAATTCTTCAGCTTTTTCGTTATTTTTATAATAAATATTACTATATTTCATCATTTTTGCGTCTTCCAATCTTCTTTCTAATTCCAATGGGATGACACCATATTTTTGATTGTATTTGTCCATATCTCTTTTAACAACTTTAATGGCATTGTCATAATCATTATTAAAAAAATAATTGAAATATTCTGTAGAGTCAGGAATCTCTTTTCTTATTCGTTTTTTATAATCTTCAAATGCTCCCATACTATCACTTAAAATATCATTTATAGCAACTAATTAATAGTTATTTTTATTTTAACTATTCAAATAAATTCAGTTTATCATCAATATCATGTTGGAAACATAGCACAGGATAATTTTATATAATTAAAATAATAAAATATTATATTAATTATTATATACAGGTTGTAATAGCTATGGCCAATATAAATAATACATCATCCTACATGGATGAAGATAAAAAGCAAATTATCAAAGAGTCCAATTATACCTATAGAGATGCTCTTGAAGTTTCAGCTTTTCTCATTGAAACCGGAAGGTTCGAAAGATTCTACAAAGAAATGCAGATTGCAGATCTTCAAAAAGAACTCGACCAAATGGATAAAGAAGAATAGCTATTGACTTCAAAAAATATATCTCCAGGATATTGCTCTTAACAGAAACTATTTTTGATTGTCAAAGGTAATAATAAAATTTATTATTACTTTTATATTTTTTTTATAATAAAATTTTATATATATTACATAATAAATATATGTATTATGATAACCGAAAAAACCGTGCGACAAGATAGGACCTCTTTCTCTGTCTTTTGTTCAGTGAGAACTCGGTTCTCAATCCCTGCTGT